>JBAXMA010000237.1:0-5575 GCA_037134535.1 bacterium | reverse complement strand
GCGGCGTGAAGATTCCATGCGGACCTGAAGGCTCTCCGAAAGTCCTGATTGAGATCGATCCATGTTTTGCCGTGGATGCCACAGAGCTGAAGAAGAAGCTGCCAACTGGTTTCAGGATTAAAGGTGATGTGCTGCTGCGATGATTTGGGGTGAGTATGAAGGGATTTACACAGATATACACAGGTGACGGCAAGGGGAAGACTACAGCGGCGTTGGGGCTGATTGTCAGGGCAACTGGCGCCGGGTTGCGGGTGTATTTCGCGCAGTTCCTGAAAGGTGGCAAATCGGCCGAGATTCGAACATTGCAGGAGCGTTTTCCGGACGTCACCGTTGAAGCGTTTGGGAGCGGCCGCCTGATACGGGGCAAGCCGACTTCTGGCGAAATAGATTCCGCGAGACAAGGTCTGGTGCGGATCGGAGAGGTATTGTCCAGCCGGCGTTATGATGTTGTGATTGCGGATGAGCTTAATGTTGTTGTCGCGATGGGAATGATCGGGGTGAAGGAAGTACTGGCCTTGATACGGGATAAGCCCGATAGCGTTGAGTTCATTCTTACAGGCAGGTCTGCTGACAAGAGGCTCTGTAAAGCGGCCGATCTTGTGACTGAAGTCAGATGCATTAAACATTACTACTGTAGAGGAGTTGCGGCACGGAAGGGTATAGAAAAGTAGTATGGATAAGATAAATGTCACATTTGACAACGGGCGGACAGCGCGGTACCGGGTCTACACAAAGGTAGGTAGACTTTCCGGCCGTTGCGGGTTGCAAAAGGGTCTTCCGTGCCTGGGGGCTCTTGTTAACAATGAAGTGTCATCCTTATCATATCCTCTGACTACTGACAGCCGGGTATCGTTTTTGACGGCGGCTGATTCCAATGGGATCAGGATTTACCGGAATTCCATTTCATTCATGCTGGCAAAGGCGGTCAGTGAGCTGTTTCCTGCGGCGCAATTCTCCATCGAGCATTCGTTTGGTACCGGACTTTACTGCAGTTTTGAAGCTTGCAGTGGTGGGGCGGCTGACAAAGCGACCAGCGAGAAGCAAGTTGCCGCAATTGAGCGGCGAATGCGGCAGATTGTGAAGCGGGATTTGCCGATTGTACGGAAGAAGATGTCTTTTGAACAGGCAGTGGATCACTTTAAGCAGACGGGACAGACAGACAAGCTCAACCTTTTGCGGTTTCGCAACCCACCAAGAGTAGTCATTCACACTTGTGGCGGCTTTTCCGACCTTGGCCACAGCCCGCTAGTGGAGAGTACGGGCGTATTGAGGGTGTTCAAACTTATCCATTACCGGGCGGGATTTGTGCTGCAGCTTCCTGATCGTGAGGACCCTTTGCGCATGGCTCCATTTGTGGATCAGCCGCACCTGTTCCGCATCTTTCAGGAGCACAAGGAATGGGGACGTATTCTGAAGGTTGCGACGGTGGGCCGGCTAAATGAAATTACGGCAGCAGGCGAGATATCCGACTTTATCAGAGTGGCAGAGGCACTTCATGAGAAGAAAATAGCTGCAATAGCCGACCAGATAGTATCCAGGCGGTGCAAGGTTATTCTTGTCGCTGGTCCATCTTCCGCCGGCAAGACCACTTTCTCAAAGCGGTTGGCGATACAATTGCGGGTGAACGGGATGCGACCCAGAACGATCGGGACCGATGATTATTTTGTCGACGTGGCGCATACTCCCAGGGACAACGAGGGCAAGACTGATTTTGAACATATAGAAGCTGTGGATGTGGTGCTGTTCAATCAGCACCTCGTAAAGCTGCTGCGCGGGGAGGAGATCGAGCAGGTTCAATTCGATTTTGGCACGAAACAGCGAAAACTTACTGATAAGCGGATGCATCTTGAGGATGATGAAATACTTATCATTGAAGGGATTCACGGCTTGAATCCGCGCCTTACCTACATGGTCCCGTCCCGGCAGAAGTTCCGGATCTACGTTAGTGCGCTTACGCAGTTGGCAATCGATTCAAACAACAGGATTTCGACGACCGACAATCGTCTTATGCGGCGCATGGTGCGGGACAAGCGGTTCAGGGGCAATTCGCCTCTGGCGACTCTACGAATGTGGCCATCGGTGCGCAGAGGAGAGAAGACATGGGTGTTTCCGTTTCAGAGGCAGGCGGATGCCGCCTTTAACTCGGCGCTGGACTATGAACTGGCTGTTCTTAAACCGCTTGTGGAACCGTTGTTACTCGAGGTCAAGTCGTTTGACCCGGAATATGCGGAAGCAAGAAGGTTGTCGGCATTTCTCTCGAACTTCCTCGCAGTGTCAGACTTTGAGGTGCCGCGCACGTCCATTCTCAGGGAATACATCGGGCGGAGCGGATTCCGGTATTAGTATACTGTCAGCGCCTGGACGACTGCGACGATGCCCACGATGACGCCGACGGATCCAATCAACCGGCTTCTGGCATTGTTCTGCATCAGAATCTCAGCGGTTTGCCGGAAACGGAAAGGGCTGAGTATCAGGATAATCCCCGCAATGACCATGACGTATGCCAGTAAGGTCATTGCCAGCTTCCACGGTGAGTCATGAACCATGGCAGAGTCCAGAATGTGGCGTGGAATGAGTACTAACAGGCCGCCAAGCGACCTGGCCGCGAGGAGTTCGTCCAGAAGGAAAATGGCCAGAATGAACGCTACAGGTGCCAGAAGAACTGCGAGGCGTTGAGCCCACGGGATGCCGGCTATCATCGGTGAGCTATAGAGAAGAGCTGCGGACCAGGCAAGAGTCACAGCAGTTAACACCCATGCCGCGACAACGCTTCGCGGAAATGCGCCGCACCACTTCCGGGCAGCCTCGGGAAATAGAACCGCGGGGGTGAATAGAGCAACTATTGCCCCTCCAACTATCAGTGAAACAATACTCAACTGGGACATTTCTGGTTTTCCTCTGTCTCGCCGGGCTCTCGTGACGCTCCAGCGACGTGTTACAGTCACTCGATGCCGGATGACGCTACATGCCTGATCACTGTGCCATACAATGTTTGAGGCATTGCGCGTTCTATTCTAACCATGGCCATGCATGGCCCGCTCATTGTGTCGACAGCTTCGACAATGACGATCTTGCCTGTTCGTGTGCGGCCCGACCAGCGTGTGCTGTTTCGCAGACTGGTCCCCTCAATGAGCACTTCCACTTCGTGACCGATCAGCTTCTGGTTTATTCTCAAGCCTACCCGGTCCTGATCCTCGAGAATAATTCTGTTCCTGATCAGCTTCGTTTCCTGCGACACATCATCCGGCCATCGTGCGGCAGTTGTGCGAGGTCTGGGAGAGTACTTGAATATGTAAGAGTTGTCGAATTGTATCTCTTCCATGAAACTCCGAGTCGCATTGAAGTCCGACTCTGTTTCGGTGGGAAATCCGACGATAATGTCTGTGGTGACAGCGAGCCCCGGTATCGAAGATCTCAGCCGATGTACCGCATCGCGATACTCTGCAACTGAATAGCCCCTGTTCATCAAGCCCAGCAGCCGGTCAGATCCGGACTGAAGGGGAAGATGGATATGTTCGCAGACAGATGGCGTATGTCGCATTACCGTGATCAGCTCATCGGTGATACCTGAAGGATGATTGGATATGAACCGGAGCCGCTTGATGCCAGGGATCTGCGAGACGCTTTCCAGCAGGCGGGGGAAGGGTTCTTTCAGACCGAGAGGTGACGTGTGTTGATCAAACACTGCGCTGGAGGTCCGGCGCCCGTAGGATGCGACGCTCTGCCCCAGAAGAGTGATATCCACCGCACCAGCCGATACAACGCTCCTTGTTTCAGTCAGGATGTGCTCAATGGGTCTGCTGGTTTCCGGTCCCCGCGCAGCAGGAACTACACAGTAGGTGCAACCGCGGCTACATCCTTCCACAACAGTCACAAATGCAGTGACTCCGGTATTGCTGTGCCCGCTGAGGCTCTCATGTCTTTCTTCAGTCTCAAGGACGTCCAGGACCGGGCCTTCTCCGCGCCGGACAGTTTCTATGACAGATGGCAGGGAGGCGAGGCGGCGAGGACCTATGGCAAAGTCCAGGCCCTTTGCCTTAGTGAACAGTTCTTCCCGGGCGCGTTGCGCCATGCAGCCGATGGCGCCGACAATTCTACCGGGGTGATCCCGCCTCGAGTAGATAAGCTCACGCAGTTTGCCAAGAGCTTTATTCTCGGCATTATCACGCACGCTGCAGGTGTTTACGATGATCACATCAGCCTCCGCTTCGTCCTGGACGATTTCGTATCCGCATCCGAGCAGAAGGGCGCTGACCGCCTCGGAGTCGCGAACATTCATCTGGCAGCCATATGTGCGTATGTGAGCCTTCATGTGAACTCAGAAATTAACTGAACTCCATCCTGGCTTGTCGAGTGAGCCCTTCAGTCTTACTCTGAACAGCTTTGTGACCGGAAGCAGAATTGTCTGGAGCACTTCTCCGACCCATGTCTTGTTCCGCAGGAATCTTAGTTCCACGTCAAACGCCAGCTGGTTAGAGGGAATGTCATAATTGCCTTCAGCCTTCAAGCTGAGAATGTCTCCCTCAATGCGCAGTGCATCAGTTTGAACACTTCCGCGTATGATATTGAACGAGCCGCTGGCATCGTCCTGCCGTAATACATACCCGAGTCCAGGTATCTTTCGCGCCAGCATCTCCGATAGTTGGCCGAAGAGAGGCAACTGGAACAGGTTGCCGTCCCGTATTTTGACGTTACCTGTTCCATTCATAGTGTGTTCCATGCCTTTTTCGAACATTCCTTCAATGTTGATATTGCCGGACAGCTCGCCAACGAGGCCTTCCGGCAAGTTGTTGCGTCCTGTAAGTGCGCGGGCAAAGTCTTTGAAGGAGACCTTATCGGCGGTGCCGTTGGCACGAAAATAGATGTTGGTTGAAATACTGATTGGCTCGAGTGCAATGGTCGCTGCTATTGTGCCGCCGAAGATTCTGGCCTGAAGATTGGAGACCACGGTCAAGCGGCCTGTTCTGCGAAACTCGAAGGAACATTCGTCGGCCACAAATTGAGGCAATCCGAATGACTTGGCCTCCGCTGTAACTTCAATATTGCAGCTGTCGAGATTTGTGACGTTGAGGAACCCGCGGGCAGAGTACTTTACAGGTCCACCGATGTGGTAATCATTAAGAAAGTCCCTGGTTACAGGATCAATTGCCCGCATAATATCGCGCGGATCCGCGTTGCCTGTGCCAATAAAGCTCACCGTGCTGGTGTTGAGGTCTATGGTCAGATTAAGTTCGGCAGAGCCGCCATTGTTAGCCACAACGAGCGGGTAGAGTGCTACAAACTCCCGGTTGCCGCCAAGATGGACCTTGACCTGACTGTCGCCCTGTCGAACATCGACCCCGTACCTGCGGAAGCCTCGAGCCTTCACGGCGGCATCGACTGTAAGAGTCAGATTAGTGTCATAGTTCCCGGCAAAACCGGCCTCGACCCAGGGGGGGCGATCAGGGAACGAGAATGAGTGTATGAGTGAAATCAACCCGCCCATATCCCGTGTTGCGAGAAATAAGACGAGCTCATTCGGGTCGAAGTCTGATGTTGTGCGCCCGGAGAACTCGCCGTTAGCGGAGTTGTAAAT
>JBAXMA010000236.1:0-5586 GCA_037134535.1 bacterium | reverse complement strand
TTGCCGAAGTGGAACACCTCGCCGCTGACAGTATACGCACCTGCCAGAGATTCCAGCATGATCAGGCGGAATGAACTATTCGTCATCCAGGCACTCGTGGAGTACGGATTAATGCTCCTGACCCGCCAGAAGTAGCTCAGCCCGTTAGACAACGTACCAATGTTTGAATCAAAAGGCACATAGCTTGTAATTCCATTTGGTTTTGGAGACGGAACTTTTGCCGTCGTATCCAGAGCTGTTGTAGTAAACGTCGGGTTCGTGCTGATCTGAATCTGGAACTTGGTCGCAGATGCATCCATTCGCCAGTCAAACCTGTTCTGAGCAAGGACCAGTTCACCGCCGATAGGCCAGACAACTGTTGGCATGGCCTGCGTTGAGCCCCAGGCCATCGAGAAGGTACCGGTTACGCCGCCTGCAAACCATTGATAGCCTGGCGTCGTCGATGCGCCGGAATCGAGACCGAATATTCCGGCGTATTGGAAGTCACCTTCGTGCACATAGTTGCGCGGTGCATTAATGGTCCTGTTCAGGACTATTGGCGCACCGGCCGTAGAAGTGCGGCGTATGTTCACATTGTATGAGTTTGTTCCAAAGCCGGCATCAGGCCACTGGAAACGGGCATAACCGGGAGGAGCCAAGTCGGTGAGCTCAATAGTCAGAGCCGGCACTTCACCCCATTCGATCAGAACCGGCTGCGTCTGACAGATACCTGCCGGTTCACCCGTGGTCCAATTGCCGTCGCCATCATTGTCAATGAAGGCAAAGAACCATGCCTTGCCTTCAAGCATGTAGCCCACATCAAACCTGTTTGTCCTCACTTCAAACGGCAACCCTGGATTGGCGTATGTGACCGACGCCATCGGCTCCCCGTCCATCCTGCCGCTGTTGTAGGCATTCACGATGATCGGCGCGTTACCATTCAATCCGCCATAGTTGAATTTGAACGTTATATACGGCTGCGGATACAGAGCCGGGTCAGTAGGATCAGTCCTCTGAACACCAGCCTCATTGATCATGAACTCCGCAAAGTTACTCCAGCCGTCACCGTCAGGGTCCTGATTAGCGTCATAGTACAACGGTGACAACATGTCCGGGAACTGTATTTCCCACGAATCCAACATGCCGTCACCATCATTATACAGCTCACCGTAAGTCCGGTTTGTCGACGATGCGCGATTGTCATAGTCACTGAAGCCGGTGCCCTTGCTGTCCAAGCTCAACGGGTCCGAGCCAGCGAGGTACTCGTCACGATTATTCAGACCGTCCTTGTCCGGATCGCCCCACTGCCCCGCATTCCCGAGGGCACTGCTTGGATCAAGCCCCCACTGTGACTCCCACGCATCGGGTAGTCCATCCGCATCGCCGTCAGCGAAGTATGGCACATCGGCGCCCAGATCCACGAACGATACGCCTGCATTGAGGTGGCCCGCATACTTCTCATTATCAAACGGAATTACACCCATTGGATTGACATAGTCTTCAACAGTTTTCCCGCCGTCATTTGCAGAAAGATATCCAACAAGAGCAACCCGTGCGAACGTCCTCAGCAGATCTGTAAGGATTTTTGGACCATCCTTATCACCCTTGATCAACTGAGCATCACCGACGTAGACGCCATACTCTTCGACGGGATTTCGCCGCGATGACCTCTCATCGGCCAGCTTCCCGGTCTGGAAGTCAAAGTTAAAGTATGAAATCAAGCCCTGCTCAGTGCCGCTGAGATTGTGAGAAGCAACGTCCCGCAACTCAACAACTGAGAGAGCACGATTCCAGATTCGCAACTCGTCCAGATCGCCAGCCATATTCTGTCCGAAGACCACTGGACCATAGAAGCAGAGGATATACTCTTCTTCAGACTGCCCAGGAGGCAGTATTCGCTCCTGCTTGGAATCCAGAATGCCGTCCACATACAGGAAGCAGCCGTCATTGTTACGTATATACGCAACATGATGCCACAGCCCGTCAGCGACAAACATCTCACCAACGATATCATTTCCATCCAGGGATCGCTCGACGTGCAGGTTTCCGAATATGTCATGCCACAACCACTCCATGGCAAACCGGCCAATCAGCGTGCCGTTCCGCACACCAAGGTAGTAGTTGTAGTTGTCCGTGGCAGCCAGAGCGTCATTGCGCCGTGCAATCACAATTCCGTCAGTTGTAGTACGAACCCATCCCTCAAGGGTCCAGTTCTCCATGAACATGTCTATGGTCATGTATCCCTGGCCGGATCTGCTGGGCACTTGCGGAGTGGCGAGGGTCGTGGCAGTTTCCTTGACCAGACCAGCCCCTGCCACTCGCAGATATCCGCCGAGCGAACTAACATCACCAAAGAAGAGGTTTTGTCTGAACAACTCCTTGATCATCTCGTCCGCCTGAGCGATCTTCCATACCCTGACACCCATGATGCGACCAACGAAGCTTGGGCTGCCTATGATAAGATCGCCTGGACCAATAGAACAACCTGTCTGACCGTCTGTTGATGCGACACTTTCACCATTAACGAACAGCGTCAACATCTTGCCGTCAAACCTGCCTGCGATATGAGTCCACTTATTGGTCGTCAGCGGCATGCCTCCGACCAATCTTACGTCATCACCCGAGTCCATGATGCCAAACCGCAGATAAAGACTGCCGTTGGTAATACCAATTTCATAATTCGAATCACCAGTGCGCTCAACTGAACGACTTAGCAACGGACAACTTGCACTGCCGACAGGCAAACTGTCCAGATTCACAAACATCTCAATCGTCCAGACCGGCAGACTGAATCTCCCGGTATTCTTACCGTTAATCTTCTCGGCCAGAACAACGGTACTGTCGCTTCCACCGGTGAATTTCAGTGCTCTCATGATGTAGGGACTTCTTGAGCTCTTTGGATCGCTCGATACAATAAGTTCTGCGGAGTCACTGACCCCATCGTCGTCCGTATCAAAGCGCGACGGATCCGTAGCGTAGATATCCTGCTCGACGCCATTTGAGAGTTCGTCGCCATCAAGTCCGTCCTCATCGTAATCGCTTATTCCATTGTTATTAGAGTCGGCCCTGAACGGATCTGTCCCGGCCAGATACTCATAGAAGTCGGACAGTCCATCGCCGTCCGCATCACCAGCCGGCGACTTCAGAGGATCAAATCCCATCGCCTCTTCCCACCAGTCAGGCATGCCATCGCCATCTGAGTCACCGGTCGGTGTCCAGGCGAAATTACTGAAGGCGGGGCCATCCATAACACCGGCATATCGCCAATCGCTGCGCCAGTCTTTCGTCAGTGTGAAGTCCTGGGCATTCGTTCCGCCATCATCAAAGCGGAACCATGCAGCCAACCCGTGTGCAATGCCCGCTCCGCTTGCAGTATTCAGCAGAACGTTGCCGATATCCAGACGTCCACCGGTCAGCGTCATGCCTCTCAGTGCAGGATCAGGATCAACATTATTAAGCAGAGCGGCCTTGACTGCGGCGCAACTCAACCTGCCATCCACCGACAGCACCAGTGCCGCAGCGCCGGCAACATGCGGAGTTGCCATGGATGTACCGGACGAAAAACCATAACCCTGCCCCATTGTAACCACATTGGTAGGCAGCGTGCTCATGATGGCAACGCCCGGTGCGCCGAGATCCACTGTTCTCGCGCCGTAGTTACTGAAGTCGGCCAATGCGTCCCTGTTATCAGTCGCCGCCACGGATATGATGTTGTCCAGATCATAGGACGCCGGGTATGCAGGCGTAAGATCGTTGTCTAACCCATCATTAGCGGCCGCTGCTACGAAGAGGACATCATTGTCGCCCGCCACCTTAATGGCATCATATAGTGCCTGTGAGTAAGCGTAGCCACCCCAACTGGCATTGATGACACGCGCGCCGTTCCTCCAGGCATACTCAATTGCAGCAAGGGCGGCGGCGGCGTCCAGAACAGGCCTGCCGAGTACCATCCTTTCGATCCTGAGCGCCATGATCTGCACCTTCCAGTTGACTCCGCAGATACCCATGGCGTTGTTGCCCACGGCGCCAATGATTCCCGCGACATGAGTACCATGACCGGTGACAGCGTCCATCGGGTTCCCGTTGCCGTTTCTCAAGTCATTGGCGGCTCCGAAGTTGAATCCATTGTAGTCGTCAATATACCCGTTGTTATCATCATCGATGAGGTTGTTAGGAATCTCACCCGGATTCACCCACATATTGGCCTTGAGATCCTCATGACCGAAGTCAACACCCGTGTCAATTACGGCCACAACAATGTTTCTATCTCCGGTTGAAATATCCCAGGCAACAGGCGCACCTATATCGGCATTGGCAATTCCACCGTTAAGCCCGGTGTTATGGAGACCCCACTGCTCGGCAAAACGCCAATCGTTCGGCAAGGTATCGAACAATTTCAAGGTGAAGTTAGGCTCCACATACGTGAACCGTTTGTCGGCCTTCAGTGCGGCCATCTTCACCCTGAGTTCCGTGCCATCTGTTATTTTAACATGGATTGCCGGTACGATCTTGTATCCCTTCATCATCTGCAGACCAAGGTTGGCCATTTCGCCGGCAACGGTCGCCTGGCTGATGTCCGGTCGTAGACCGATAATCAGCTCATCAGCCTCATATGGAGCAGCAGCGGTAGCATCTACCGATGCACTAACAGCCGCACTAGTGACCACATTGGTTCCGACATGAGCGCCTGTCACCACAGTCTGGCCACCGGCCATCTGCAAAATCTCAGCGGCTGAATACGCCTTTGCCGCAATCCTGACGTCGTCAATATAGCCGGCAAATCCGTTTGCCACGCCAGTCCCGTTAACGGTCCTGCGGCCTCCACCGATCGTCAGCTCACCACCGAGCGGCAGCCCCGCACCCGATCCTGTTAGCGGCAGAGAAACCGCGTCGAGCCGCCAGGCTACGAGATCGCCATTCACAAACAGGCTCAGCGTGTTTGATGCAGCCTGATAGGATGCTGCCAGATGTGTCCATTCCTGAGCATTGATGCGGGCATACCTGTTAGTTGCGTTGATGAATGTGACATTGGCCAGGCCATACTGCACGCGCACCTCGTTAGTCTTGCCATTGAGCATACCTGTGTAACGGGTGTATGGATACAGAACACCGCCACTGGTCACCACTCCGAGTTCATAGTTAGCAGAGCCGTCAGCCAATGTCCGGGCCACAACAACACCATTCACTGTATTGCTGGGCCAGACCCAGGCCGAAAGTGTCCATTCGGTATTCATGGAATGACGCGCCTGAGCCTGAACCACCACTCTGCTGTTACCGTTCAGTGACAGCGCCCGCAGAGCCCGCGGATTGAGTGAATTCAGCGGATCAGTGACTCCAAGGTGCGTGCCGCCTGCTGTAAGGCCAGTCACCTCATCGCCATCCGGAACGCCGTCGTCATCAGTGTCAACCTTGTCAGGCAGGGTGTCGAAAGTCTGCTCCTGAAGATTGGAGAGCCGGTCCCCGTCAGAATCCCGCTCGCCATCACTGATATTGTCGTTGAACGTTGTGGCATCCAGAGGATTCAAGTGAGCACGATATTCATAGTAGTTGGAGAGACCGTCATTATCCTGATCATCCAGACCACTACGCGCCGACAGCGAACCAAAC
>JBAXMA010000235.1:0-5601 GCA_037134535.1 bacterium | reverse complement strand
GCCCGGTCACAATCGCCGTCAGGTCCGCAACCATCCCGTTCAATTCCTGCGCCTGGCTGCCCAGTTCTTCAGATGCGCTGGCGCTTTCCTCGGCATTGGCCGCGTTCTGCTGCACGACCTTGTCCATCTCGGACACAGCCGTGTTCACCTGATCAATGCCCTGGCTCTGCTCTTTCGAGGCCGCCGCAATCTCGGCAATCAGCGTAGCTACCTTGCCCGCATTATCCTTGATGCTTGCCAGGTTCTTTGCGACTTCAGCAGTAACGCCAACGCCAGCATCTGCATTCTTCTGCGAACCCTCGATCAGATCAGCCGTGGTCTTCGCTGCTTCAGCACTGCGCCGTGCCAGATTCCGTACCTCCTCGGCCACAACCGCGAAGCCCTTACCGGCTTCACCTGCCCGAGCAGCTTCCACCGCCGCGTTCAGCGCCAGAAGGTTGGTCTGGAAGGCGATCTCGTCGATCGTCTTAATGATCTTCGCCGTCTCGGCCGCCGATGTCTTAATCTTGTCGATAGCATCAGTCATCCGCTTCATGCTCTCAACACCCGTACCGGCCAGTGATGCCGCTTCTTTCGCAACGGTATTGGCTTGATTGGCATTGTCAGCATTCTGGCGCGTCATCGACGCCATTTCCTCAAGAGAGGACGACGTTTCTTCAAGACTTGATGCCTGCTCGCTCGCTCCTTGTGCCAGGCTCTGGCTTGCAGATGACACTTGCCCCGATGCCGATGTGACTTGTTCAGAACCACTCGTCAGGCCGGCAATAACACGATTAATGGGCTTTGTGATGGAAAGTGTAATAAACACCGCCAAGAGAATTCCTACAACAACACCGATACATAACCCTATAATCATTGTCAAAGATGCCGACGCCAGTGATCCCGCCGCATTCTCCGAGGATCTCGCTGTATCGTTCATGCCTGCTACGGCCGTATCCTTCGCCGCATCGAGCACAGCCTGGGCAACAACACCACGCTGTTTGCCGATTTCCTCACGGGCCAGCCAATTGACCAGGAAGCTCTCCATGTTATCGAGGTATTCCTTGCCGGCTGCACGGCACTCCTCGATCTGCTTCAGATTCGCTTCCTGTATTGTGATAGCCTTGAGTTGATCCAATATTTTGTTTACGTCAGCAAACTTCTTTCCTGTTTCCTTGAAGAGTACCGGATCACGAGTTGCATCTGCATTCCATCTTCCTATCCGAATTGCGTTACCGATATCTATAACGTCATTACAAAGCTTGATTTTGAGTGCGCGCTGGCTGAGCTCCTTTTCAGTCTCGTCCACCTTGGCTGCATTTGTCGCCACTTCCTTAAGGCCCGCCGCAGTCTCCAGCTCAAGCTTCTTGCTTTGATCAGCAAGAAATATATTGCAAATCTTTATGTATTTGTCGCCAGCGGCCGCCAGATTTTTTGCATCTTTTGCAATGGCCTCCGTCTTTTCTACTGTATCATTGAGCAGTTTGCCATATTCCAGAGCCTTAACCTCAGCCTTCTCAGCATTCTGCTTAAGAACAGCCATGTTAAACTTGGCGGCATGCTCTCGGGCTTTCTTGAGATTGTCTTTAACGCCTTCGAGATTCTTCCGTGCCTTCTCAAGATACTGCGCCTCTTCTGTGAACGCATAGCCGCGAGTCTCATACATGGTGAGCAGCGACGTGCGCTCGACATCGTTGGCCACGGCCACGGATGGCACATTTTCTTTGGCCAGCACATTGGCAATCGTCTTGACGCCATTCATACTGAACACGGCCAGTCCGCCCAATGCGCATGCTATCAGAATCAATGCCGCAAAACCCATGCCTATCTTCACTGCCAACTTCATATTCGTGAACATCTATCTTCCCCCCTCTTCTATATTGTTACTACTTCAACTCTTCGCTTTACGCACTCCACCCATTCCTCATCACGCCGCTTTCGACGCCGCCGTCACCTTTTCCAATTCCTTTCTTGAGAGCACCTTGTCCACATCCAGCAGCATTACAACCCTCTTGCCGATCTTGCCCATGCCAAGAATAAAATCGGTATCAACTGATGATCCGAACTCCGGTGCGGGCGCTATCAATTCGCCATTGATATCCAGAACTTCGGACACCTCATCAACGATCGCACCCATGGTCACCATGCCGCTCGAGTGCGACACCTGCACAACTATCACACAGGTTTTGTCTGTAGTCGCAACTGCCGGCATATCGAACTTGAGCCGCAGCTCAACTACGGGTATAACTTTACCGCGAAGGTTTATCACACCCCTCACAAATGCCGGGGTTCGCGGCACCTTGGTGATCTCCATCATTTTGATGATTTCCTGCACTTTAAGAATCTCGAGACCGAACTCCTCGACACCCAACTTGAATGTCAGGTACTTTCCTGCCCTCTCAGTCATGGCAGCCACCGCCTGACTGATTGCTTCGCTTGTTTTACTCGACATGCTTTTCCTCCACTCTCTCTGTGTTTCTCATCATCATTTCTCGCCTTCTCACGAGAACCCTTTTTGCAGCAGAGCTGAGCAGTTCTGCTAATCCACACTTTTGCCATCACACCTCCCTCTTCGTATTACATCTCTCTGCCCTGACGCATTTTCCGATGCATTACGCGCCCAGCCTGTAACGATCCATTTGATCGCGTCCAACAGCGCAACACCATCCACGGGTTTCTGAAAGAATCCAGCTGCACCCGCAAGCTTCGCGCGACTCCTCAATGTCGGGTCAGGCAATGCTGTGATGAAGATGATCGGAGTCGTGCATCCCAGATTTGCCAGTTCTGCCTGCAGTTCCAACCCGCCCATGTCCGGCATGGCCACATCAAGAATAATGCATGAGTTGTCACAAGGGAGACCCGTGGCTAGAAATGTGTGTGCAGAAGTGAATGTATGCGCTGTATAACCACCGGCATTCATTAATCTCTTGAGCCCACGGCAGATCGACGGATCGTCATCGATTATGTAGATCTCGCATCCGGCATTCACAATCACAGACCTCCTGCGTTTCAATAACGACAAGAGAATATCAAAACAGCAGAGGTGATGGATATTGTACCTTGGTTGAATACCACGGCGTAGGATCAGATGGGAAGACATGCCGGCGATCGGCAAACAAATACGAGCGGAAGAATATCCTGGTTCACAGCGTTTTGAACGACTCAGCAGATTCAGCGACCAGAGAAAGACGCGTCAACTCCGCAACAGAAGTGGCACCCAGTTTACCCATAACACGTCCGCGATGAACTTTTACGGTCTGCTCCTTAATGTCAAGTTCCGCGGCGACCTGCTTATTCAACATGCCGGCGACAACAAGCTTCATAACTTCACGCTCGCGCGGCGTCAACGATCCGATCAGTCCCGCAACCTTCGCCGTCTTTGTCCGGAGTTCGCGCGCTTCCTTGTCCCTGTTCAATGCAATGACAACTGCACGAAGGAGTTCATTCTTATCAAACGGTTTGGACAGGAAATCAACGGCGCCTTTCTTCATGGCCCGAACACTCATTGGAATATCCCCGTGCCCGGTGATGAATATGACAGGCATACAGCAATTGAGTTTCCGCAGACAGTCCTGCAAATCAAATCCACCCAGTCCCGGCATCTGAATATCCAGGACAATGCAACCACCAGCCATGGGATCTTGACGTTCAAGAAATTCTTCCGCCGAGGCAAACAGCTCTACTTTGAAACCGGCAGTACGGAGCAACCGCAACAAACCCTTACGAACGGAGGGGTCATCGTCAACAACACAGACAACGCCAGCAGGAGCAACGGTCACTGATCTATTAGACATCACTCCCTCGCTTCTGTTTCGTTCCCCGTTGTCGTTTCGGAATGCTTTTGCAATCATCACCAGCATCTGATGCTGTTACTGCCGGCATAGTGAAATATACAGTTGCCCCTCTGTCGGGATTGTTCTCCATCCAGATCCGGCCTCCGTTAGCCTCTACTATCGTCCGGCACACACTGAGGCCTAATCTGATCCCGTCGGGATTTGTCGTCGAAAGTGGCTCAAACATCTTTGTCAACTTACTATCGGCAACTCCCGGCCCGCTATCACGTATGGAAACTGTCACAAAAGGACAGCTTTCGCATTGAGCGCGAATCACAATATTGCGATTACCCTCAGAATTGTCCAACATTGCCTCGCCGGCATTCTGCACGAGTTTCATCACAACATGCTGAAGCTGGAGCTGATCCACTAATACCTTTGGCAACTCTTTATCGAAATGAGTCGTAATCGACGCGTTCCGGACGGCGACACTACTTCGTATGATCGGGAGCACCGCGCTAATGGCCCTGGGAATATCAACAGGTGTACGATTCGGCTCTTCACTGCGTAACGACGCACGGAGTTGACGGATAACGTCGCCGGCGCGTTTGTCATCAATAATGATATCGGTAATGATCTCGCGAACTTCATCCAGGTCAGGCTTGGCGACGGACAACAGCATCTGTGCCGCCTGAATGTTGCTTAACATCCCCGTCAGCGGTTGATTGAGTTCATGCGCGAAAGACGAGGCTATCGCACCCATCGCCAGAACCCGTTCCATTTTAGCCAGATCCTGCACAAGGTTATTCAAGTTTGCCTCAGCGTTCTTGCGAGCAACAACTTCGCCAAGTCGTTGGGCAATCTTATTGATAAGATTTCTTTCCTCCTTCAAGAATGGCCCTTCATATTTCCGGGGGCGCTCTTGCAGATAGCACAACTCGATCACGCCGACCGGGCACCCGTCCACACTGATACCTTCAGACTGCCGCCATTCGGACTCACGGTAATTCAATGTCTGATAGTGTCGTCCCTGATACGCGATTCGAGCACCAGCAATTTCAGGATAGCTCCACCCATTAGGCATAAGATCTGCGCAGCCCTGCAAAATCCTGTCAAGGTTCTCCTCCTTCTCAATCAGGCTGGCAATTGAATAGATACAAACCAGCTCCTTGACGCGCTCGTCCAATGCTCCCTGCACCAATGCAAGCGCAGAAATATCACGCAGAAACAGTACAAATACACCACCGGCTGATGATTGGTATTGAACGCTGATTTCGACATCAAAACAGCTGCCGTCCTTGCGCCTGTGCCGGGACTGAAATCTGTTCCCGCCTTCTATCACGACCTTCTGCATATAGACAGCAGAGTCCTGTCGGTCTTCAACAGCATCCAGATCCGACACACTCATAGCCAGCAGCTCTTTCGCGCTGTAGCCACTCATCCGGCAATAGGCGTCATTAACTTCCAACAAACGCCCACGCGGGTCCATCAGCCAGAAGCCGTCTATGGCAGTTTCGAGAATGATTTGATGCAATTGTTCTTTGTCCGTGTCTGGATTCTTTGCCTGCTTGCGGCTGACGATGTCACTCATGCTCACCTGCAATCAATTTGCCAAATGTTGAAATAATCAAAAAGCATTGTACACATCCACTTCATCCACTCAAGTATGAATCATTATCTGGGGGTACATAAAACACGGCTGCGTCAAGAAAGCGGCTCACCCAGAGAGTTTCCTCCAGAGGCAAAAAGGCTGCCCCACCAATCGAAGAAATGCCAACAACAGGTGGGGCGAGGCGCATAGCTATCAAGCTAAGGTATTTCCATGATCGTACTCGTCGTCGTCCTTCGT
>JBAXMA010000234.1:0-5605 GCA_037134535.1 bacterium | reverse complement strand
ACCCCAGACCTATGGACATGGTCAGAGAAATAGAACGCCGTCAGCAGATGCTCAAGAGGAAAACTGATCTTGAAAAGGAACTGTCGAGCGGCGGAACCACTATCCAGTCGGTCATGGAACTCGCAATGCTCTATCGGGCTATGGGAAACATGCCGGGCTTCCTGCAATTAACCAGAAGGATATTGGACGATTCAAACTTGCCTGTGGAAGCCCAGATGCAGACGCTCAAGTGGCTGCAGGAAAGCAAGTCATATGCCGACATTGACAGGGGCGCAAAGCTCATATTGTCCAGACCAGGCACCAATATGCCCCCCGCACGCCGTCTTGAAATCCACAGAGCCATATCATCGATTTACAAGGAAATGGCCCAGCAGCACGCCTCGGCAAACAAACTCCCTGAGGCAATCGAAGCAATGCGACAGTACCTGTCCCTCACGCCCGTCGATTCCATGGCCTGGCATGAACTTGGCGTCATGTCAGCCTTCCTGAACAGGCATGACGAGGCAGTAAAGGCATTCCTGCAGGCGATCAAAATAGCCGGCAACAAGGCGCGTGACGAAATCCGGAAAGATCCACGCATGGATCAGTTCCGGAGCCTTCCGCCTTACCGGCAGTTCGCGGGCGGCGGCTAACCGGTTCTTCTTACGAATATCGATGGAAGATGTACCATCATGAAGCCAGACACAGTTCCTCCACCCGGTGCCGGAAAACCAACAAACCATGTACTTCTTCTCCTGATCGCGCTCTGCATTCTGTGCGGTGCTCTGGCTATTATTTTCAACCAGAAGCAACACGAGCTTCAACAACAACTTGATACAATACAGCGGCGACAGGCCGGCAAAACCGCAACGTCCTGGCAACCGGACGGAGATGCAAGCGCAGGGGAATCCGAGAAAGTATTTAAGCTGGTGAACCTCCTATCTCAGAAAGATGCCGCCATAAGTGAACTGCAGCAGAAGATGATCGCTTTGCGGGAAGGCCGGATTATGGAGACACGTCTATCCCCGAGCGCATTACCGAAGTCTGTACGCATCAATCGCCAGAAGAAGCCTCTTGAGCGAGTAGTTGAAACTCCGGTCACGGACATTGTCGCAGCAATTCAGCCAATTCCTACGCCAGTCTACAGGAATATTGCGAATCAGGAATCTTTCCTGCAGAATCTCGATATCACCTCAATGTCGGAAAGCCAGTCGACAACCCACAGAGAACTCCTGAAACATCTGGAATCATTGCGGCTCTGCGTCGCCGAACTGGACAAGAATCGTGGCGAAGATCCAACCGGCGAACTTCGCAGGACGCTGTGGACCGAGGAGCAGGCCATCTCAGGTCTTATGCTGCAGGAAAGACAAGCCTTGTTTTCCAACATGGCTCAGGAATTGGGCTATGATGACGAAAGCAGTCTCTTGTTTGCAGAATTTATCGAGCGAATCGATTCAATGACAACATTCGAGTCTTCGTCACAACTAACGCCGATGCCTCAGCCGATGTCTGGGGATATGCCACCGATGGCAGAACCGGATAATGGTTCAATGCCCCCGCCCCCGATGCCGGAACAGTAGTTGCAGCGGCCACGTTGCGCTACCAGTTACGCCTTATGGCCACACCTGATTCGAGGAGTTCTTTCTTGATCTGACCGATGGTATACTCGCCCCTGTGAATCATGCCGGCAATGATAGCCGCATCAGCATGCCCGTCGGTCAACACGCGCGCAAGATGCTCCGGCGTGCTAGCCCCGCCAGATGCAACAACCGGCACACCCACATTGTCCGCAATCATCCGTGTGAGATTGATCTCGAATCCATGCCCGCTGCCATCAGCATCAACCGAATTCACAACGATCTCGCCGCAGCCGAGATCTACAGCCTTCTTTGCCCACTCAAGCGCATCCATACCGGTACGCTCACGGAAACCACGAATGGTGATCTCGTAACCGCTTGGAAAACGCTCGAGGTCTGTGACTCTGACGGGATCCATTCCAAGCACAATGCACTGGGATCCGAACGCTCTCGCCCCGTCAGCAATTATCTGAGGACGCCCGACGGCCAGTGAATTGACCGAGATCTTTTCCGCCCCTGCCAGAAGCACTCTGGACATGTCTTCAAGACAGGAAATCCCGCCGCCCACAGAAAATGGAATGAAGATCGCCTTCGCAACTTCCTTCACCATCTCTATGTCAATAGGCCTGCGTTCCGCCGATGCTGTAATGTCATAAAACACCATTTCGTCACAGCCGTCTTCATAGTACTTCACAGCCATTTCGACGGGATCACCCAGGACAACGTTGTCACGGAACTTCACACCCTTGGTGACTTTCTTGTCCCTGATATCAAGACATGGAATAATCCGCTTTGTCAGCATTTCCCATCCCACCGGCTGAAGTTTGCGAGTAATTTCAATCCGAGCCGTCCTGACCGCTCTGGATGAAACTGTGTAGCAACTATACTGTCCTGCCCCAGCACAGACGAAAACTCCATTCCGCCATATTCTGTTGTTCCGAGAACTACAGCTGCCGACGACGGGGCCGGGCAGTAGCTATGGACAAAATAGAACTCGCTTCCGTCTGCCAGATCATCAAACACCGGATGTCGCCTCGAGAAAACAACGCTGTTCCAACCCATGTGAGGAATCTTTATGGCTCTGTCACCGGGCCTGAGCAAGTTGACTCTTCCGGAAATCAATCCAAGACAATCAACTTCGTCTTCCTCGGAATACTCCAGAATCACCTGAGTTCCCAGACATATACCAAGAAAGGGCGTGCCGCGACGGACCACTTCCCGGAGGCAAGCCAGCAGGCGAAGGTCTTCCAGGCATTTCATTGCAGCTCCAGCTGAACCCACGCCAGGAAACACAACACGCTCTGCCGCCAGTATTTCGGCCGGCACATTCGTCACAGCGGCACGAACTCCGATTTTATCAAATGCAAGCCGTACACTGGTAAGGTTGCCGGCTCCATAATCTACTATTGCCACCATACGTCTCGCTCCATTCCTCGACACTTCTGTCTCCAGCACGCGCCCACATCATGTCGGAAGCGGTCGCCGTAGACAATTAAATTCCTCAGATTGACTCACATGGCCAATGCCGTTACTGTTGCACCATGTTTGAATTGAAAGCATATCTTGACGACAGGCTTTGCGCAATCAACCGCGAACTTGCGAAGCGATTGCCTGCCGATAACGAAAAGCCTGCCGTACTGCATTCGGCAATGCGATACAGTCTTCTGTCAGGGGGAAAACGACTCCGCCCCATACTGGTCATCGCCGCAGCAGAAGCTGTGGGCGGCTCAATCGAGTCAGCCATTGAACCGGCATTGGCAATTGAGGTGCTGCACACCTACACACTGATCCATGACGACCTTCCCTGCATGGACAACGACAATCTCAGGCGTGGCCGGCCCACTCTTCACAAGGTTTATGGTGAAGCAAACGCTTTACTAGCTGGCGACGCCCTGCTCACCCTTGCTTTCGAATGGCTCGCCTCCGCACGAGCCCCGGATCCCTACCCTCCGAATCAGCTCTCACTTGAACTTGCCCAGGCCGCCGGATCTCGTGGAGTAATAGGAGGACAGGTGGAGGATATTGCCGGCACAGGCAGTACCACCACACCGGCACAGCTTGAATATATCCATTCGCACAAAACGGGAATGCTGATTCGCGCTGCAGTCAGGATCGGAGCCATAGTCGCCGGCGCAAGCGGGAAGGACCTGGCGGCGATTACTGAATACGGCACCATCACCGGCCTGGCATTTCAGATTGCCGATGACATCCTGAACGCCATGTCCACTCCGGAAGCGCTGGGTAAACCGGTCGGAAGCGACAAAGCCCACGGAAAGACCACATGGGTTTCAGTACATGGTCTGGACGCGGCCAGAAATAAAGCTGCGCAACTGGCCGGACTAGCTGACAATTCTATCGCCTGCCTGGGCGGAAAGGCCGACCCTTTGCGGGCCATCGCCCGCTACATGGTTGAGCGTAAACACTGAAGAAGAGGAATCATTTATGCGAATTAAGACATTCAACGCGTTAATGCCAACTGCAAAACTGACGCCATCAGTTGCATCTGTACCATATGATGTCGTCAACACAGAGGAGGCGGGCCGTCTTGCGGCCGGCAACCCGCACAGTTTCCTTCATATATCACGCGCCGAAATAGACTTACCGGCTGGCACACCTCCATACTCAGACGAAGTCTATGCTCAAGCTGCTGCAACTTTCGGCAGATTCCAGAAGGAAGGCACCTTCATACGCGAAACTCAGCCTTCCCTCTACGTCTACCGCCAGCAGATGGGTGAGCATTCCCAAAGCGGTCTGGTAGCCTGCTGCCATATTGAAGACTACGAACAGAATCTTATCAGGCAGCACGAGAAGACCCTCCAGTCCAAGGAAGAGGACAGGGCCAGGCATATCAGGGAGCTAAATGCCCAGGCCGGACCAATCTTCATTGTCTACCGTGACCAGGCTCGAATCGATCAGATTGTCGCCGATCTTGAAAAGACAACACCCCTGTTCGATTTTACCTCTCCTGATGGCATCCGCCACTCGGCATGGCGAATCCGCAACAACCAGGAAATAGAAAGTGCATTTGCATCAGTTCCGCGAAGCTATATCGCCGATGGTCACCACCGGTTCGCAGCCGCGGTCAAGGTGGGGCGGGAGCGGCGCGCAGCCAATACATCTCATTCAGGCAATGAAGAATACAACTGGGTTCTGGCGGTCTTCTTCCCGGCAAGCCAGCTCCGGATTCTTTCCTACAACCGGATCGTCAGAGATCTCAACAACATGCAGGCCGACGAGTTCATCAACCGGGTCCGGAGCCTGTTCCCTCTCCGCGAAACGAAGGAAGGCATGCCGGCCGGCCCAGGAACCGTCTGCATGTATGTCACCGGCAAATGGTACGAGCTGACACTGCAGCATGAGCAGCAGGCCGGCAAACCAAAGATGCTTGATGTCAGCGTGCTTCAGGAACGCCTGCTTGCCCCGGTACTCGGAATTGATGATCCCCGCACCAGCAAAAGAATAGATTTTGCGGGCGGCATCCACTCCGTCCGGGAAATTGCTGCGCGAGTGGACTCTGGCCGTTTCGCCGTGGCCTTTTCAATGTACCCGGTTGCAATTGATGATGTCATTGCCTATTCGGACGCAGGGCTTATAATGCCGCCCAAAAGCACGTGGTTTGAGCCAAAACTCCGCTCCGGTCTTTTTGTTCATACTTTGTAGAGTTACAGAGTTACAGGGTTACAGGGTTACAAAATAAGAATGAGACTGCTGATCACGGCAGAAAGTAAGGATAGTAAATGAAACTTGCATTGCTTGGCCTTCCACAGTCAGGAAAGAAAACGCTTTTCACCCTCCTGGCTGGGCGGGCTATTCCACCCGGCCATTCCGAAACCGACTCACTCGAAGGCATTGCGCCAATCCGTGATCCGCGCGTTGATGTTCTTGCTGAGTTGACAAATCCCGAAAAGACGACTTACGCCGAGAATATTGTGGTCCTGTGCCCCGACATCAAGCAGGGCAGCGATAAACGGGAATGGCTGGATGCCGCAAGGCGTTGCGAACTGCTATGCGTCGTTGTGCGTGACTTTTCTTCCGAAGATGTTTATCAC
>JBAXMA010000233.1:0-5610 GCA_037134535.1 bacterium | reverse complement strand
CCAATACCGGGCGAGTTGAAAAGCCAGTGTGCTTTTGCCTTCTGCATTGTGAGCGCTTAAGACCGCAAGCACTGAAGAGCCATCCCCTGCGGACAGTTGCTCCCGTTTGCTGTAAACCGTCCGGCAAACCGGCAGGAATGCATTCATGATTTGTCCGGCATCGGCGGTCACCACAGCACCCAGGCAGGGCACGCTGTAAGCCAGTTCGATCTGGACGGTGGTTTTGAATCGCGGGTCAAGTAGTTCCAGAACAGCGCACACCACTGTCCCGCCCGACAGGCCAATCAGCAGAGCCAGAACAGGCAGGATCAGTGCGAGCTTTGAACTGTCGGCGGATGCGGCCCTGCAGGGCTCCAGCAGTTCAAAGTCGGCGAGATCCAGTTTTGCTGCGAGTTTAGCCTCTTCGGAATTCTTTTCCAATGTCCGGCACAATTCCTCCGCTGACGCGCGGTGTTGAATGAAGCCGGCAAGCTCGATCTGCTTTTGCGGCAAGTAGGAGAATTTCTGCTCTACCTCGTTCATCTCAAGCGTGACATGCCGGACCACCTCCTCAAGAACACTTCTTTCAGCTTCCATCCGGAGCAGTTCCTGTTCGAATTCTTTCTTTGCAGGGTTCAATTCATAGATCCGCTCGCGGGTCTCGTTGAACGATTTATCACCCATGGTCCTGCGCATTTCTTTGATTTCGTCCTCGAGCAACTGCACGCGGGGATTGGCAGGCCCATACTTGGTGCGTGCTTCCATCAGTGCGAGTTCCGTGTTGGAAATCCGACGCTTCAGCGGGTTGTCTTCCAGGGATTCCCGAAGCACCTCTGCGGGCAGATCGGCCACTATCTTGCGATAGTTCTGAATTCTCAGCAGTTGCGAATCAAACGCGATCTTTGCGGCGCTCAGCCGCTCAGAGACGGCTGCGACCCTGTCGAGAAAAGCCGCCGTGTCGGCAGCTACTTCCAGCATGCGATTGCTTGTCTGGTATGATGTCAGCTGGTCATTCAACACGCCTAATTCCCGGCGCGCAGTGAGCGCCTGCTGATGGAAGAACTCGGCAGACTGAATGGCCTGGGAATGGTAAAAGGCCTGGTTGTCGGCAAGTGCAACACGGGCAGCTTCGTTGGCGACTTTTACTGCGGAATCGGCCGTAGGCATATAGTCGACCAGCAGGAGAATGATCTCGGAGCCTTTGTCGGACTTGGTTTGCAGGCGCCAGCGGAGGTCGTCAGCGGTTATGTTAAGATGCAGATTGGTTCGTACGGCCTCCATGTTGCTTGTTCGGCGCAGAAGGCTCAGTGCAGTGCTGCGGGCAAGTCCTTTTATTATGAATGAAGACTTGGCAGCCTCGAAAAGTTGTTTCTGGTGCTCTGTCCTGTAAAGGAGGCTCGTTCGTGCCAGGTATCTGGCGCGACCCGCCCACGCAGAGCCTAACAGGCCCAGGCCTGTGGTCACGGCCGCAATAAGAACTATCAACCACATCCGGTTCAATACGCCGCGAATCAGCGCATGCCAGTCTCGCTGCTCCAGTACGTTGTTAGCCGTCACCCGGCGCTGGAGGGGGATACCGGGACGACCGGTGCTCAGCAGAGTGCGGGTGTCAGCCGCAGGTGAAGTCGCCTGTGGAATGCTTCCTTGCAAGGCGTCCTGTCGTCCGGCGAACTGATCGCGGACGCTGAACTCTCTGCCTGGGTCGTCGTCGGTGTTGCTCATATGTCATTTGCATCAGGCAAACTGTTTCGCAAAATCATCGATAATCAACTTCAGCATACTATCGTCTATCGTGGTTCGCTGCAACAAGCATGCACGATCCACGGCCAGTTTGCACACACGGTTGATTTGTCGGGGACAGCCCCTAGAAAACTCGAAGAGGAGATCTATGCCTTTCTCGTCCAAAACCTCAAATCGCGCTGTATTTGCGATCGATAATCGATGACGGACATACGGGGCAATCTCGTCGCGGGCGAGGTGACCGAGATGGTAGATCAATCCCAGGCGCTGATACACCTGTGGCAGAGACTTGAGTTTGGCTTTAAGTTCCGGCTGTCCGGCCAGGATGAGGCTCACCGGGGAGGCACAGGAGGACAATGGATTTGTAAGACACTTGAGCGTATCCAGACATGTTTCGTCCATGAACTGAGCTTCGTCCAGCACTACAAGCAGATGGCGACCGCTGGCGATGATCTTTTCGCGAAGAAGGCGATGGAACTCAATCACCAGCCCGGCGGGGTCCAGTGGGTCATCCTTGCACTGCCCACCGCCTTTCAGCTGGCGGTTGATTTCTGAGAGGACATGCTCGCGAGATCCTGTACTTGTGAACACCATGACCTGACGGTAAATATCCGGCCTCAGACGCTGTGACAAAACCTGCAGAGTGAGGGTCTTGCCGGCTCCGATCTCACCTGTGAGCGCGGCAATTCCCATTGCGCGATCGCCGGTGAAGTACATCAACCGGGCAAGAGCTTCGCCATGTGAGCGGCTTTCGAAGAAAAAGACAGGATCCGGCCCGGCGTCGAATGGCGGTTTAGACAGGTTCCAGAAGTCCAGGTAATTGATCATTGCTTCACCAGGGCGCCGGGGTTCCTGTCGCTCGCAGCCGGAATGAGCCCCTCCATCATGGCCAGGAATACTCTTTTCATCCTCGTAATATAGGGGTCGAATGCATATTCCCGGTTGATAAACTCGCGGCCGTTCGCTCCAAGCCGGCGAGCTTTCTCTTTGTCGCTCAGCAATTCGTCAATCCGCCCAGCCATGGCCGGAAGGTCCATCCACGGCACGAGAAACCCTGTTTCTCCGTCCTTGAGCCAGTCCCTGATCCCGCCTGCATCGAAACCCACCACAGGTAGACCGTAACGAAGTACCTCAAGCCCGATTGTTGCAATCGGTTCCGGCCAGACTGACGGCACGGCGACGAGTGTTGCTTCCCGGTATGTATCAGACATCGCGTCAAAAGAGACGAAGCCATGAAAATGAACGCGATCCTGCAGGTTCAATTTCCGCGTCAGTTGCTCGCAATAGGCCTGGTGTGAACCCGAACCAAGAACCGCCAGTTGAAACGGCATGCGGCAAAGGGCCAGTGAGCGCAACAAGACATCCAGCCCTTTGCCCCGGATTATCTGGCCGGCGAACACAATCAGGTTTTTTCCGGAAAAAGAACTGCTGATTGCCGCGGTTGCCGTAGAGGGAATCGGCGGAAATATCATGATGCGGTCCTGTGGAAAGCCCTGCCGGATCAGTTCGTCGCGCATGTACTGAGTCACGACAAACTGTGCCGTGAAGCGCCTGCTCAGTTCAATGCAACGCATTTGACGGCGATAGTTGACCCATTGCAGACCGAAACGGCCATGCGACCGGTCGCGCTTAAGCGAGGCCAGACATGGCACCAGACAGCACAATCCTGCTTTCTTCACGCAGATGCGGCGGCTCCATGGAAAATACTTATAACTGCGCATGCAATAGATGTCGTGGTCATGTTCCATTCTGACAAGTGGACGTCCGGACGCTACGAGTGCTTCCAGCACCGGGATTGACACACACTTATGGACATAGACAAGATCGGGATTGATCTTTGCAAGCGCCTGATTCATCTCCTGCCGTACCATCGTTGCCGGGCCGCCGAAATCCACGGCAACGGCTTCAGGGAAAAGTGCAGCAAAGGCTTCTTCATCCCTTCCGCTGCGCTTCCAGTAGATGCATGCCAGTGCAAAGTCCTCACGCAGGTACGGAGCAGTAACGAGAATGTTCTGTTCCGCGCCGGCAAGGCGCCCGAATGTTTCATGAACCAGAAGTATCTTTTTCATGAGGACTCCATCACTCAAAGCCGGCAAACATCAGGCCAGACTCTCCCCTTGCGCCAGACGAACCAATTGTCGCCGTTCCTCCGCAGCGTAATCGTCGAGGAATCTTCAGTAAACTCCGCAGTGCGTCCATGCATGCTAACCTGTCGGCAAACGGATTCGCACTTTCCGGCTGGCACTGGGCCGGGAGTGAGTTGCGCCAGAAGTGCGTAGACTTTGTCCGCCCATCCGCACACCGGCAGGATGTCGCGCCAGTCCGGGCGATGCGGCCGGATAGAGCAGGATCCAAACCCCACTGCTGTGTCGAACGCGCCGGATGCCGTTTGCCGGGCCAGTATCCACTTCAATTGTGCACCTGCCACGGCCGGGGCATGGCTTTGCGTACGGGTCAAAGCCACCAGTGCGCCTGCTGCTGCACCCACGAATAGTGGAGCAGTGCGGACAGGTTTGGCATCGTACATCATGAAGGGGATTCCGCCATCAGGCAGCAGTGATTTCAGGACAAAGTTAGAGAGCGATTCAGCTGCTGCCTCGAAGCGCGCGTCGCCAGTGAACTGATGGCTGCGTTTAAGCGCTGGCAGGCAGCGGGCTGCCAGGTAAGGCGAAACCGATGCGCTTTCACGGTTTGAGACCGGCATGGCGCCATGCAAAGAGCCCTGTGTGATCTGGCTTTTAAGAAGAGATTCTGCGGCTCCGATGATGTAGGGAGTTAACCGGCCGGCCGTTCCGGTTAATTCGGCGTAGTCGCACAACGTCTCAATGATTGATGCCACTGCCGGTGGCGAATAAATATCGAAATCGCTCTGCAGCCAGTTGTTGAAAGTGAGCAGAACCTTGTTCCAGAGTTCTCTGATCAGTCGCTGCTCCACGAACCGTTCGATCATGATCGCCGTCCCGTCGGGCAACTCACGTCCCCGGTGCTGCAGGTACCTGCTCGTGCGAAGCGTTGCGGCAACAGTCGCCGGTTCATAAGGCATGCCGCCCTCAAAAGGATTGCTCTCAAAGTAGGAATTGCGGAACGATCCGTTGGACAACTGGACCACTCGCAGGTCGCGCAGTGCCTGCTCCATGCGATCGAGGTAGATTGGGCTTCCTGTGCAGCCGTGAAGGGATATCCAGCCATCAAGCAGGCCCTCCCATCGCCAGTCATGACCGGGGCCGCACCATTCCATTGCGACACCGCGCATGCCCACCACCGGGCCATAGTAGCCACCGTCTCCGCGCATGGTCTCAAACCAGGACTCCAGGCGTCCTAGAGCAAGTCCGGCCGTGTCTGTTTCAAGATTTGACAAGTTCATAGGCTATCGAGCTGCTGAAGTGTCTTCCTCTGCCTTCTGTTACATAGCGTTGCGAGCACCAGTCGGTCAAGCTGTCGGCCGGAGAGTGAGCTCCCAGGCGGCGACAGCATCCCGCCGCGAACGCGACTGCTTTCAGGTACGCAGGTTGCAAACCAAAAGACGCTGTTATACGAAAGCCTGCATCGTGGATATGCCGTTCGATCAGTGCGGGACTATACTTGCGCTCCGGACCACGGTTCCAGTTGCGCCCAAGTGAGTAATCCTTCCGCCGCATCCGTTTGAACCGGTACATATGAGGGTAGATCCGGTTGGAAACGACGAGCAGTACAGATCCGGCAGGTGCCAGCACACGGTGCATTTCACGCAATAGCGGCTGAGGATTATCGAAATGCTCCAGCCGCTCGTAACAAGACATCACCTGTATATGACCATCCGGAAGAGGAATTGCAATGCTCTCGGGTTTCGCGTTGACGAGGCAGGTCACGTTTATGCCGGGATCAGTCTGGCGAAACCGTTCAGTGATATAC
>JBAXMA010000232.1:0-5635 GCA_037134535.1 bacterium | reverse complement strand
GTTTGAGATATTGACGTATCATGTTCCGGTATTGAGTCTGTTGAAGCCCGGTGAAGTGGTGGTGGACTGGAAGAAGAGCATTCCGATAAAGAACGGAATGGTGAAGTTCGATCAGAATGGTTGTGTAGTCCTGGTGGAAGAATGAAAAACATAGTGGTGTTCCTTGTGTTGCTGGTGACCATTCTCGGGCCGTCTGCGGTCATAGCAGCCATTGGTCATGCCAGCATAAAGGCGCTGGGGCGGAATCCGTCCGCGGCTCCGAAAATCCTGCAGGCCATGATCGTTGCCCTCATTTTTTCAGAATCGATTGCGGTGATAGCATTGTTGATACTGTTTCAGCTGTTTGCAGGAAAGTAGCTTTGTCGGGCATGTCATCAAGGACGTGACAGTTATTCGTGAGAAGATGAAAGGGTTGATATGGACATTGGAATCATAAAAGAAATGGCGGGATCGCTTGTAATCATACTGCTTGCGCAGCTTGTTGTATTTGTGGTCATTGTGGTTGTGCTCAGAAAACTCCTGCTGAGCGACACAATGAACGCTGTCCAGCGGCTTAAGGGCGCTGAAACTGATCTTGCGAAAAAAGAGGATGTAATGCGGCAGAAGATGGACGCGCATGAGCAGGAGTTTCTCAAGAAGCATGCTGCCGCCCAGGAGGAAGCAGACCGGAAGCGGGTGGCCGATGAGCAGGATCTTGGCAGGCTCAAGGATCGCATAAAGGCCGAGGCGAAAGTGGAGGCCGACAAGATTCTGGGCGATGCCCAGCTTGCCAAGGAGAAGATCCGTGAACAGCTTGTACGTGAGACGTCCGGGAAGGCTGTTGAATATGCCGGTGAGCTCTTCAAGATGGTTATCAGCAAGAATGTGGGCGAGAAGCTCAACATGGCGTTTGTTGACGAGTTGATAGGGGCCCTCTCTGAAGTGGATGAGACAAGTATTCACGTTGAGGCTAATGAATCCGAGTTTATTGCAAGCCACGCGCTGGATGCTGCTCAGAAAGGCAGGCTGGAAGCTCTGCTGTCCGAGAAGTTCGGTGCTGTGATTAAAATTAACGAACGAATAGATGAAAGCCTTCTCGCGGGTCTGATCATCAAGCTCGGAAGTCTGGAAATTGATGGCAGTCTTCTGAACCGGTACAAGGAAGGCGTGAACGAGATAAAGAAGCTGGTATAGCACGGCGACCGGGCGGTTTGTTGCCGGGAGGATAGCGGTTTGCAACTGAGTGAACTCAGGAAGGAGATGAAGTTCAATAAGGAGCTTCTCTCGCTGGTTGGAACACTGAAGAGTGTTGCAGGTTCAAAATACCATATGCTTGAGCGGGAGAAGGCCCGGTTTGAGCAGTTTATGACGGCATTCACGGGTTTCTTCAAAGTGGTCAATCTTGCCGATACCAGGCACCCGCTGGTGCGCAGTGCGAATGATATCCTTGGAATCATTGCGATAACATCGGACTCCGGTTTTATGGGAGGTCTCAATGCCGGCATCATGGAGGCAGTCTACAGGGCTCAGGGCGAGCGGCCGGCCGACAGGACACGGTTGATTATGATCGGAGAAAAAGGTGCGTCGAAGCTGTCCGATGCAGGGCGGCAATTCAAGTATTTCAAGGGAATAGAAAACGAAACCAGATACGAACAGGCTCTGGAAGTCACCGATTATGTTGTCAAGGAGGTCAAGGAGGGAAGGATTGGCACACTGGTGCTGGTCTATCCGAACTCTTTGTCTTTTACGCGGCAGGTGATCGAGACGATCAATGTTCTTCCGTGCGCGGAGTTGTTCGACAAGAGTGTGAAGAACGAGGTAACGGAAGACTTCGGCGGAAAGGCGTTTGTCGAAGCGGCAAGAAAGGTTGTGGTCGAGTCCACCTTTGATGACATGGTCGATTATCTGGCGCGCACCTGGGTGGCGTCCAGATTGTATGAGGTATTCGAGGACAGCAAGCTTTCGGAGTTCGGGGCCAGGGCCATGCACCTTGAAGGCAGTGAACAGAAAATGGAGAAGGAGTTGAAGAAACTCCAGTATCGTGTCTTCCGGGCATCCCATGAGAAGATTGACAAGGGCATGAGAGAAAGTTTCTCTGCAGGCAATATCAGGAAGAAGAAGCAAAAGGCCGTAGACAGGGCAGATGCCGCGCAAGAGCGGGCAGCATCCCTGGCAGTGGCGTAATAAGGAGATCCAGGCAATGACTGAGGCTATTCAGGTTCAGAAGAAGCCGCCACGCAAGGGTAAGGTGATAGGTGTTCAGGGGCCCATTGTTGATATTCTGTTCGGCTCTACGGAAGACATGCCGGATCTCAATGAAGTCGTGCGGGCCAGGACATTCGACAAGAAAGAAGTCAAGCTTCTGGCGGCTGAGCACCTGGAAGGAAATATAGCCAGGTGCGTCGCTCTGTCGTCAACCCAGAACCTTCAGAGAAACTCTACGGCCATTGCGGACGGCGATGCGCTTACGATCCCGGTGGGCAAGGAATTGTTCGGCCGGATCATCAACTGCATGGGCGACCCTATTGACGGACTTGGGCCCATCACGACCACTCAGAGGGCATCGATTCACAAGGACGTTTCCGCGGTGCATGTCGACGTTGATAAGGCCGGATCCAAAATGGAGCTGTTCGAGACCGGCATCAAGATCATTGACCTGCTGTTTCCTGTGATGAAAGGCACGAAGACCGGCATGCTCGGTGGCGCGGCCTGCGGCAAGACGGTTATCATCCTGGAGCTCATAAATAACGTTGTTTCCAAGCATAACGGTGCGTGCGTTTTCGGCGGCATCGGTGAGCGCATAAGAGAGGGTAATGAGCTTTTCAATGACTTCCAGGATCATGGAATTCTGGGAAAGATCATGATGGCTTTCGGCCAGATGGATGAGCCGCCCGGTGCGCGCTTTAATGTCATCCTGACTGCTATCACTCTCGCGGAATGGCTGCAGGCGCAGAATACGGAAGTCCTGCTTTTCCTGGATAATGTGTATCGTTTTGTCCAGGCTGGTGCGGAGATTTCGACTTTGCTGGGCCGTGTGCCGTCCGAAACCGGCTACCAGCCCACTCTCAGCTCGGAGGTTGGCGATGTGCACGAGAGAATAAAGGGGTCGGTATCCGCTTTTGAGGCCGTCTATGTGCCGGCGGACGATCTCACGGATCCTGCCGTTGTCACGATATTCAGCTATCTGGATTCGGTGCTTGTGCTGTCACGTGACATGGTTCAACTGGGTCTGTATCCGGCGATTGATCCGCTGACGTCGTCGTGCAGCAATATGAACGCGGCAATTGTTGGTCAGCGTCATTTCGGAGTGGCGCAGGAAGTCATCCGGATTCTGACCAAATATGACGAACTTCGCCGTATTGTCGCAGTCATCGGGCTGGACGAGCTCTCGAAAGCGGATCGCATACTTTACGAGAGGGCCAAGAAGCTGCAGAATTTCCTCACTCAGCCGTTCTGCGTTGCTGAAGCCTACACCGGTAAGAAGGGGCAGTATGTGACTGTCGAGGAATCAATTGCCGGTGCCGAGGCTATCATCGATGGCAGGATGGACAGCCGGCCGGATGAAGACTTCTACATGATAGGCAAGTTGGAATAGCCAGCCCCGGGCCCGTGCCGGTCGATATTAGGAGCAGGATGGAAAATCGTCTGGAAAATCTGCTCGTTGACGACGGCCTTGTTTCCGTGGAGCAAATGGAGCGGGCCCGGTCTCTGGCCAGGCAGAAAAACAAGCCGCTGTTACGGGCCATACTTGAAGAGCATATGGCGGACGAGGAGGCTGTTCTGCTTGCTGTGGCAAAGCGCCAGGGTGTCCGGTTTATCTGTCTTAAAGAAATTCCAGTCCTCGACGCCACCATTAAGACTGTTTCGGCGCGGTTTGTTTCCCACTACCTGATCATGCCCGTGTCGCTGGACAGCGGGGTGCTGACGATCGCTGTTTCCGACCCGTTCGACATGTCAGCCATGGAGGATATCCAGGCGAGTCTGGGTTTGCGGGTGGAAAGGGCGTTCGCCTGCCGGAGCGACATTGCCGAGGCTATCAGAAAGTATTACGGGATCGGGGCCGAGACAGTTGAACGTATACTGGATGAAATGCCATCTGCGCATGAACCGGAGGTCAAAAGGCGGTACCATGACCTGGAGAAAACAGCTGAAGATGCCTCGGTCGTCAGGCTTGTCAATCAGATCCTCGACCAGGCGATCCGCGATCGCGCCACTGATGTTCACTTTGAGGCGTATGAGGACGGGGTTGTAATCCGGCGCAGGATAGACGGCCTGCTTCATGACACGAAGGTTGCCGAGAATATCAGCGTGCTTTATCCGCCCATTATTTCCAGGATCAAACTGATGGCGGATCTCAATATCGTGGAACGGCGGCTGCCGCAGGACGGGCGCGTCAGCGTCAAGATGGGTCAGAAGGAGTACGATCTCCGCGTTTCGGTAATTCCCACGCTTCATGGCGAGAACATTGTTGTACGCATCCTGCCTGCGACAATGCTGCTCAGCATGGAGGACCTCGGGTTGTCGCCCCGGAATCATGAGACTCTGACCGGCCTTATCAGCAGACCCCATGGTATAATCATGGTTACCGGACCGACCGGCAGCGGCAAGAGCACAACGCTGTATGCGTGCCTCAGCAAGCTTAATACGCGGGAGCGCAAGATCATCACTATCGAAGACCCGGTCGAGTACGAAATAAAAGGGCTCACTCAGACGCAGATCAATCCGCAGATCGGCCTGACTTTTGCGCGGGCACTCAGAAGCATGTTGAGGCACGATCCCAATGTCATGATGGTGGGAGAGATCCGGGACAGGGAGACTGCCGAGGTCACGGTTCAGACGGCGCTGACGGGTCATCTTGTGTTCAGCACGCTTCATACAAATGACGCGGCAAGCGCGGCGGTGCGCCTCGTTGATATGGGAGTGGATCCATATCTCGTCGCTTCATCCGTCCGGGCGTTCACAGCCCAGAGGCTTGTGCGTGTCATTTGCGCGGGCTGTCGCGAGCAGTACGAAGCCGGCGGTAAAATAATGTTCCGGGGTAAAGGCTGCAGGAAGTGCTCTAATACCGGGTACTACGGCCGTGTGGCCATATGCGAGATTCTGGTTCTTGATGATATTATCGGTGAGCTTGTCATGCGCCGCGCGTCGGCATCCGAAATCAAAACCAGGGCGGTATCCTCAGGAATGGTTACGATGCTCCAGGACGGGTGGGAGAAAGTTGCTCAGGGCGTAACTACCGCAGAGGAAATTCTGCGGGTAACCAGCGAATAACGCCAATACTCCATTATTCCATGAGCCGGCACCGGAATAGTGTCATGTTGCCATATCGGAGACGGAATGACTCATTTTGCTTACAAAGCGCGAAATTCCGAGCTGAAGACTCTCGAGGGGGAACTTACCGCGGAGAATGAGTCGGAAGCTCTTGCCCGGCTGGAGAGCATGGGCTACACCCCCGTCTGGGTACGGGAGAAAGAGCGTGTTGAGGCCGAGGCGGTGCATATCCCCATGCGTGAACGGGTCCCTCAACGGGAGGTGACAGTCTTCACGCGCCAGATGATAGGACTGATAAAATCGGGTGTACCAATTCTCAGGGCGCTGCGTACGGTCCGTGAACAGTGCGGGAATCCAAAGTTCGCCGCAGTTCTGGTCAGCCTGG
>JBAXMA010000231.1:0-5687 GCA_037134535.1 bacterium | reverse complement strand
GGTGTCCCTGTCGGGCTCTTTCCTTTCTTGCCCCTCAAGTGTCACGGGAGTAATCTCCCCGGCATTTGGAAGGTGCGTTGAGGCTTTGAGTCTGGGTGAAGGTCGGCACCTCAGGTATCTGGATAGTGTGAGTAGATGTCTTCGAGATTCTGTGCCAGCAACGGAGCAGGGAGGTTTTGAACCTATGGCGACGAATAGGCGTGATGCTTTCAATCATATCCACGTATCCATGCCACATTCTGGTGTTCTCTGTCCGGGAGAGATTCCGCTTGAGTCCCTGAGCGGCAAGCAGGCGGAGTTGGCGTCAAATGTCGATTGGCATACCGATCGTCTTTACGATTTCAGGGATCTGCTTGGCAACAGTCAGACCGTTTTCCCATTCAGCCAAGTTTACATCAATGTGAACCGGCACCCCGATGCTCTGGATGCATGTGTTCCGGATTCAATTGACGGGGTGCCCGTTTACCGTCGCGGGAAACGTCTGTCATTGAATTTCAAACGTATGTTGGTGCGAAAGTACCACGATGCATACCATGCAGCTATAAAGGGATCTAGAAAGTCCTTTATCCTTGATGGGCATTCAACGGTGACCGGGCACGCGGATGCCGGCGGCAACAAGGTGTGTGATGACATAATAATAAGTGATCGACAGCAGACGCCATGGGATCCTCCTGGTGGCATACGGACGGCGCCGGACGGTTTAATGGAGATCTATGCGGAGGAACTCGCACGGCAACTGGGGTCAGGCATCCGCGTCGGATGCAATACCACCTATTGTGACACCTATGGCCATGTCATGGCATGCCACGGATGGGATGGCATCCAACCCCGTAATGGGCGGGTTCCGCTCCTGCTTCAGGAGACGAATGAACATCTGTATATAAAAGGGAGTGTACTCGATGTTCTGGCCCTTGAGGTGTTAAGACGTGCATTTGCTGTATCGCTGTCGCGCATGGTGCAGAAGATGGGTAGGCGGTTGAACTTTTGAACACGACCACTACTGATAAAGATGGACCGCCGGATGAGCTGTGGCGGACTGGATTGGATCGCCGTGTGCTCTCCCTCTACCCTACCATCATTGCGCAATCGTACAGGTATTTTATAGAGCAGGCGAATCCGCTTGTAAGGTTGCACGCGCTCATTTGCGGTCCGTTCCAGCATACTCTCAAGTACCTTTCGCTGGTAGCGCTCTCGGAATACTGCAACCAGACCCAGTCTTCACCCAGACTGAACGACGTCATCTTAGACCTGCGGCACCCTCAGTACGGTCACTGGGTAGCATTCCTCCATGCAGCACAGGAGTATTTCAAGACCAATCCCCCGGAGCTTTTCGCCGAGGCTGGCAACATACTCATGTCCAGGACACACCCTGAACTCAACATTGCGCATCTTCTCGATAGCCTGGTGGCTGTGAAGAACAGCAAGATCAGCCACGGAGCGGGACCTCAACAGGCCGAACGAGAAGCGCTTGACCTGCTGGTTCGATGGGAGCCTGCGCTGCTGGCCTGGATAGACGACCTGGAATGGCTGTGTGCCTATCCGCTCCATGTGCGAAAGACTGATGGCAAGGTGTGGAAACTCATGGGTGAGTACCCAACGCAGGGCGGCCCCGCCGCTCCTGCAGTTGATGAAGACCTCGACCTCTTCTTCTGTGACGGGAAGCGCCTGCTGCGGGCATTTCCATTCTACTTCTGGCTGCCGGATCATCTCGATAAGGTACGCCCCGGACTGTTTCTGTTCCAGGGCGCGACGGATAAGCTGATCTGCTACCTGAGCCATGACAGTCAATACAGCGAGAGAAACGGGCGGACCGTCGAACTGCTGAAGGACCTTCTGGATAAAAAGCATATCGAACTTGCTGTCATGGAGCAGGACATCCCGGCTAACCAGCTTGTTGATGAATCTCACCGCAGTACTGTCTCAAAGCTGGCAAGATTAACCCGTGAAGGCCGCTACGACCTGCGGCGACTGGCTAGGCGGGCGGAACCGGATGCGGTCTTCAATACGTGGTTGCGTGGTCAGAAACCCGGGCTCATCATTAGTGGGGCGGCAGGTTCGGGCAAGTCGTTCTGCCTGTATTCGTGGGCTGAGGATCTTCTCAAGACCAGGCACGCAGTCGTTCTGTTCCAGGGCCGGGATATTCCTGAGCCGACTCCGGAAACGGTTACCACGGCCATCAGGCGGAGCATTGGATGGACCGCCCCGATGGAGAGGATACTGGGCAATCTCCAACAAGACGACAGATCGCTGTTTGTGATCGTTGACGCTGCAGAGGACTGCAGCTCACCGCAAAACCTGGTGACTTCTCTGATCGATCTCATCGATGAGCATCGCGCGCTTCCTCTGCGGATTGTTCTCTCCGTGCGTGATGTCTCCTATCACCTCCTGCCGCGAAAGACGCTCTCTGAGGTAGAAAGCCACAAGGATCAGCTTGCGTGCTTCATATCAGCCAAAGACATCAACAAGACTGAGCATCCATACTATCTCCTGAAGCGACTCGATGACGATGAACTGGCGACATTTGTTAAGATCTACGGCGGCGTCTACGGAGTTCCGTGCTCGCTGCAGGAGATCGATGCCTCTTCCCGAAATATTCTCCGGAATCCATTCATTCTCCGGCTCGCTTTCGAGGCCTATCGGGACGGGAAGTTCCCGTCTCACTTGTCCGCCCACAAACTGTTTTCGGCTTTCATGACGGCACGACTCGGGAATGGCGGGGAAGAAGGCGTGGATCGTTCCGCCGAGGCTTTTCTGGGCCATGTGGTCGGTCTCCTGCTGGAGAACAGGAGTTCCCAACTGGATATCAACGTGCTCTACCACTTCCCCGCGACCGCCACTGCAATGCTTTCGACCGATCCTGATTCCCCCTTCGTCAGGTTGCTTGACGAGGGTGTCGTGGTCGAGGTGTGCGAAAAGGATGCGTTGTTCGGGTCACGGCGCTGGGTCCGTGTCAACTATGACATCATGCTCGAGGTGCTGCTCCTCAGGCAGCTTCAGGATGTCACCACGGAGGCATTGGTGGAGATGGTGCGAGCAAAGCCTCTCTACGCCCCGCTTTCGGGAGTGCTGACACTTCGTCTCATTCTCGATGGTGAGGGGCAGAACATCCAGCCGTTCCGCAAGCTTGCCCTACATCTTTCAGATCCCGACGTCGCCCGCGCCCTGCAAAGGGCACTTGAACACCTGTGCTATACGAACACGGCGTTTGTTGGGCAGGTATTGCACGATCTGGCAGACGAATTCACGGAACCGGCACTCGCTATGTGTCTGGCAATCCTGTCGCACGCCTACGATGCTGGTCAATGGACGTGGACCGACGACTTGTATCAGCCACTTCGCACCTCAAAGGCCACCTCCACACCGAACTGTGCCACGGGCATGGCACACATCAATTTGACCTATGCTGTCCTGTTGTTTGCACAGGCAAAATGCAGGGAGGCCCTCCTGATCACAGAGCAATACGCCGGGCATTCCGATCCCGGTATTCGCGCCCGCGCGGTGGTGATTCGCACCGATATCCTTGATAGCACAGACCGTGAGAAGTACCTTGAAAGTGCCAGGGAATGTTGCGCTCTTGGCCGCCGCGATGATGATGCCGATCTGCTGGCTTTCGGCCTGTGGAGTGTGGGCGGGTATTATGAGTATTGCGGCAGATCAGAAGAAGCTGTCAGGGAGTATGAAGAGATATTTCGCATGGCAGCTGGGCTCGCGGAGGAAGGCAAGACGCTGGGTTTGAAGCCCTACGAGCCGACCTTGGCGTCTGTCTATCGTTGGTATGCACGTGCCCTCTGTGGAATACCTGAGCGCTGTCGTGAAGCCGAGGCCAGTTACCTCAGGGCACTGAGCATTGACGAGGCTGGCAATCGCCTCTACCTGGTTTCAGTGGATTGGAACAATCTTGCCGATTACTACCTGCGAACCGGAGACCTCGACAAGGCGATCCTCTACAGCGACAAGGAGTTCTCCCAGCGCCACTTATTTGCCTGCGACCCGGAGTGGGCCTTCACTTTCTTCTCCAGATTCTGCATGCTATTCAGCCTAAGGCTGGCTGGGCGGCCGCCGCACGCCGACCCTCCCGCTTCTGCTGCTGAGTGCATTGCCTCCTCCGTCAGGATCGGCGAGCAACAGGCGGAGCGGGCGAGCTACCTGCACTTGTCTTATCTTGGCGCCATCTGTTGCTCACTGGCTCAAGGCGAAACAGGTGCCGCCGCGGATTACTTGAGCCGACTGACAAGTTACGGTGCATCAATGGCGACTACAGCTCCGCATAGTCACGAGATTCCCATTGTGACACGATATGCTTCTCTGGTCACCAAGTTGTTCAGGGAAGAGGATGGATCTGACGACCTCTCAGTCCTGATCAAGGACAGCAGGGATGCTGGTCTGATTATGAGCGCAATTGTGTGGGTTGGTCTGGTGGTGACGCCCCTTCTGCTCGTCAAACCGCGTGCGACGAACCTGCCGGGAGTTATGTCTCTCGTGCGCAAACTTGCAGAAGAAACCGGGAACAGCTTTTGGCTCACTGTGCCCTCAGGAAGGGTGGATTGAGGCGTTAGGGAAGGCAGATGTTCTCAGCTCTTGATCCCTGAGCGCGACGATTACGATATCCAGTGCGCCGACATGAGCCTTGGCCTTCGCCGCACCGCACATGAAGCCCCGCGGCCGGCCTGAGAGAGTTGCTTGATAGGGAGGATCTGAGAATGGAAAACGCTGCCGAGAGCAAAGCGTTCGTTTCGCAGCCTGCGCCGACGATTCAGACTGTTCGGGAATTGCACGAAGAGCATTTGATCCGACATGGTGCGATCCACGACTCAATGAGGGAGAGAGAGCTTGCAGGTGAACGCAAAGAGATTAGAGAATACGCAGGGCGCGCGGTGTACGAACTCCTACATAATGCGTTGGACCGCGCAATGGATCGCATTATCATACGGTCAGTAGATCGTAAGCCTGGTGCCGGTAACAGCATGCTGCTTGTTGGCAATGACGGGAACCCGGTCACAGCATATCCGATGATCGAAAAGCCCCGCCGGCCAGAGGGATGGCGGCGAAGTGACTTCCATGCACTGCTGTCTCTCAATACCAGTAACAAATCTGCTCAGGTGCATGTTGGCAACAAGGGCATAGGATTTCGCTCAGTGTTCGCCACCAGCGCAGAGGTCCATGTATGGAGCCTTGCCTCTTGTGGCCGGTGGTGGGGCCTCAAACTTCGACATCCAGCCCTGTGGCCAGGGAAGAAGGACTGGTATCCACCTGAAGCGCCGTCGTTTTACTGCCCCGAACTTGACTGTACGTCATTTACACTGGAAAGGATTCTAAGCAGCTACGAGGGCGCTCCCTTTTTGCCTGAAGACTTGCAGGGACTGAAAACGTTGGTGATCCTTCCATCTATACCGACGGAAGAAAACGGGAAGTCCCAGGCTGTTGTGGAGTCCATTCGCAAGCTAAGCAGGCTCCCGTTGGCGTTCCTGTCTCATCGAGTTGCACGGCCGGCCGACCTGTCTCTCCATATCCGCATTAACGATTTTGCTCCTGAGCGAAAGACTTTGAAAGTGCTGGCTGGCTGGCAGGAGGCAGTGGACAGCAAAGCGGTAGAGTTTGACGACCAGCTCAGGGACCTTACGGGCCTTGATCTGGAGAAATACGGGGAGGTCCGTGTCCTTTTGCCGGCTGAGGGGTGCGACGAACTC
>JBAXMA010000230.1:0-5699 GCA_037134535.1 bacterium | reverse complement strand
CAAGGTCGCGTTCTGAATATGTTCACAGTCCAGACCATCGGCTATTCGAAGGTAAGCCGCAAGTCTGAGAACAAGGCCGCGATTGGCGGCATCGCGCACAAGCGGACCATCAATCTTATCCTTGTAGCGAACTGAATGCAGAAGAATCACGGCGCAAATCACAGAGCGCTCAGCTGCGCTGTACCCGGCAATTCCCTCCCGGAGCAGCAATCGCGCTCCGGCTTCCGCATGGCCTTCAGGATGAATAGAAAATGCCACATCGTGCAGCATTGCTGCGGCTTCAAGAATGTGCCGGTGTTCCCGCTCCAGTCCCATTACCGCCCGAGTCATATCGAACAACTTCAAGGCCAACGCCACCACGTGTGCAGTGTGCGCCCGCTCAACGGCGTGCCTTTCATGGAGTTCTGAGACGGAAAGAAGCGGATGTTTCCGGCGCGACACAGTCATATTCTTCTTTCTGCATGAGCTGCTTCTGTCACGTCCTGATTTTCGTTTGACACTATTTCTGTCCAATTCCAATAGATTTCAGCTCTGATCCGACAGCGATTAATACAGACAGTTGCACTCCGTTGCGGGACATGATCCTGACATGCGGCGGGACAGGCTGTCCCGCCCTACCCTGTCACACCAACACACAATATTCAATGTGGGCTACTTCACTGGCTTGGCCGGCAGCACTGGCTCAAATACCTTCTGCCGCATTTTCTCATCCTGATCGGCTGAATCGCGCGCCTCGCGATGGAAGACCTTCTGGCTGCGGACCAGGTCCTTGCGGCTCTTCGGCTTGATCCGTTCGTATGAACCATCCGGCATCAGCCTCCGGCCCTTGACGTTGTCCTGCATACATGTCTCAAGGATCTTAATCAGGCGGTCACGGCACTCGGGGTCCTCAACGGCTGTCAGCAATTCGATCCGGCGGTCGAGGTTACGCGGCATCCAATCGGCACTTGAAATAAGGACCTGCGGGTCACCGCCACGATGAAAGTACAGGATCCGGCTGTGTTCCAGGAACCGGTCTACAATGCTGACAACCGTAATACCTTCGCTGAGTCCAGGCACTCCCGGCCGAAGGCAGCAGATACCACGAACGTTCAGCTGAATCTCAACTCCTGCCTGCGACGCCGCATACAGCGCCTCAATGAGATCAGAGTCAGTCAAGGAATTGAACTTGGCCATGATCCTGCCCTTCTGCCCCTGCTGCACGCGCTGAGTTTCACCCTGGATCAGCTCCAGCAGGCGTGCGCGAAGGGTGAGTGGCGCTGCATCAATCTTCTTGTAATTAACCGGAGTGGAATATCCGGTTATGGCATTGAAGAACATCGACACATCAGATGCATAATCCTCACGACTGGTCATGTAACTCACATCACTGTAAAGCCTTGCAGTAGCCTCATTGTAATTTCCGGTGCCGAAGTGGACGTACCGCCGTATGCCCGATGCCTCGCGCCGCACAACAAGACACGCCTTGGCGTGGGTCTTCAGTCCCTTGACTCCGTAAATAACGTGTACGCCTGAGCGCTCCAGCGCCAGCGCCCGCTGGATATTCCGGGCTTCGTCAAAACGTGCCTTCAGCTCAACGACAGCGGTCACGTGCTTGCCGCGCTCAGCAGCCCTGGCCAGCGCCGCAACAATCGGGCTGTTGTCACTCGTCCTGTAGAGGATCTGCTTCACCGCCAATACGTCCGGATCGTCCGCCGCCTGCTCAACCAGTTGCAGCACCGGGTCAAAGCTCTCGTATGGGTGGTACAGCAGGAGGTCCTTGCGGGTAAGCAGATCGAATATGGACTCCGACTGAAGAGTCTGAAGAATCTGCGGAGGCCAGGACTCCCATCTCAGCTTATCGTTGCCGGGCATTGACGTCAGCTTGGACATTGCTGCCAGGCCTACAAGACCCGGCACCTCGTATACCATGCATTCCTCCAGGCCCAGGGCCCCGGTGAAGAATGCCATCATTGCCTTCGATGCTCCCTGGCTAACCTCTATGCGGACACAGTCGCCTTCCTTCCGCTCTTCGAGAACTTCACGCATCTGCCCCAGCAGATCACCTGCCAGATCTTCACTGACACTCAGGTCCGCATTCCTCGTAATCCGGAACACCACGCTCTCCGCAATGGTGTTTCCCGGAAAGAACCGCTCGATGAAGCCACGCACAACCTCCTCAAGAAGAATGTACTGCAGACCTTCCTTAACCGGCAACGCAATGAAACGGGAAGCAGTCCGCGGAAGTGCTATGATGGCGAAACGCTGTTCAGCATGGGCGTCATCCGGCGGAGCCAGCCGGACACAGATATTAATGCCCAGACCGGGCAGAAGAGGAAAGTCCGAGGGCTGACGAATGGCCATCGGCGTTACCACCGGGTAAATCTCCTGCTCAAACACCCGCTCAGTGTGCCGGTTCTGTTCCGGAGAGAGTTGGCCCATGGTAAGTATACGAACGCCTTCTACTGCAAGCGGTTCAAGAACATCCTTCGCCAGGCAGGCGTACTGATCGGTAACAAACGTGTGCGTCCGAAGGGCAATTTCGTCGATCTGCTCCTCCACTGAAAGGCCGCTGTCGTCACGATTGTTCTTACCGGCCCTGCGCAACTGCCACAATCCGCCAACCCTGACCATGAAGAACTCGTCCAGATTGGATGCTGAAATGGCGAGAAACTTAAGTCTCTCCAGCACCGGAACATCCAGGTCACGCGCTTCCTCGAGTACCCGCCGATCGAACTCAAGCCAGCTCAGTTCACGGTTAATGAAGTGCGGTTTATCAGTCGCCATTGTTATGATTCCTCTCCACCGGTCCTGCTCGTCCGCAGAATGACCTTCAAGCCATAAACATCCTCAAACATACCGGCCTTCTCCTCCATGGCAAGCCGCTCCAGCGTCACGTCTTCAACATTCGGTGCTGTTATGACCAGTTGCCCGCCCTCGCGGGACAAGACGATGTCATGAATCCTCTGCGTTTGGCGACGTTCAAGCGCATCCGCCACTCTCAGCAGTGCCGCCAGTTTGGATACGGCAATCCGCCCTTCCCGATCAAGCAGCGCGAACCCCTCATGGGCAGGTTTCGGCGTAGAGCGGCGGTGATATCTGGCCACCAGCGCAGCGATAAGCATGTCTTCGTGGCTCAGCCCGAAGACATCGCTGTTCTGAATCAGGTACATGGAATGCTTGTGATGGCTGCGATTGTTAACAAACAGACCGATTTCGTGCAAGGTGGCGGCAACTCTGAGCAGCACTCCCAGTCGTGCGTCCATGTGGTGTTCAGACTGAAGCGCGCGAAAAAGAGTCAGTGCAAGTTCCATCACATTGGCTGCATGAAGCGCGTCATAGTCATACTTCTCGCCCAGGCTTCTAGCGGAATTAAGAATCTGGCCGGTAAAGCTTTCAGTCCAGAGTCCACCTCCGGCCTCATCAACCAGCAGGCCCTCCCTCAGGCTGAGCGTGCTAATCACGATCTGCTTCGCCTTGAAGGTCCTGGCAATCCGGGTGTAGGCCAGAAGCGCAGGTCCCGCGGTCTCAGCCTCGTGATAAGGGATGTGGTGTTTACGGACCAGTTCGTCCACCGGCGCAACGGCAATCTTCTCCACTGCGGTAAAGGCGCCAAGCATCAGTTTGGCCGTCTCACCTTCCTTCCACTCTGGAACCAGCTTCGCCATGGCCAGACGCATGTCACCAGCGATGGCAATAACGTTCTGCACAGTCTCTACCGGAATGCTGTGCTTCATCTCCTCCACGGTGCGCTCAATATGCGCATCGATCACGGCACGGATACGGTCCGCAGGAGTGCGATGCTTCTCAAGAGTTTCCCTCATGCGCAGTGCACCGAGCCGGAATACGCTCGATCGAGTCACGGCACCGTCCTGAATCAGAAGGATTTTTGTGCTTCCACCACCCACCTCTATAATCAGAGCGTTACCCTCCTTGAGGTAAGGCTCCTTTTCGAGCAGGCGGTAAAGGGCAACATAGGTGAGCCGATTGACCTCCGATTCCTCAACCGGCACGACATTGATTCGGGTGGTAATGTATATGCGATCGAGAAATGCGTCTCCGTTATCGGCCTCCATTATGGCGCTGGTGGCCACGGCACGGACCTGATCATCGCTCACAATACCGTACTCGCCCATTACACGCCGATATGCCTGCAGAATACCAACACACTCCTCAATTGTTGCCTGCCTGATACGTCCACCGAAAAACATGTCTCTGCCAAGATTAACCGCCCGCTGGAGCGAGTCGAGACTGCGGATATCGCCAGTCGCTGATATTTCCGCAATGTCCATCCGAACCGCAGTGGTGCCGATATCGATGACAGCCATAGGGCGCGGGCCCTGGACATTCCCCTGGGGCGGCGTGGCTGCGGACACATTCTGTTCATTAGCAGGCATAATCACCCGTCCTTGCCGCATTTCTCGGCGACCAGCGCCGCCGCTCCCATTACTGTGGCATTGTCACCGAGCTTTGCTGCTGCAAACTTGACCGGATCGATCAGAGATTTCATAGCCAGACGCCGGGCAGCGTTCTTTGTCTCTTCAACAAACAGGTCAGGCATCTCCTCTACCAGACCTCCTCCCAGCACGACAACATCCGGGGCCAGCAGATTGACGGCATTGGCAACTGCCATACCGAGCTGACGGGCGGCATGCCGGACGATATCCTCCACAACTTTGTCGCCAGCCTTTATCGCTGATGCAATCGTGCCGCTTCTGATTTCCCGGACATCAGAACCTGCGAGCTCCAGAAGGTGCGGCGCATTCCCACGGGTGGCCGCAAGTGCACACTCGGCAGCAATAGCGAGCCTGCTGGCCACGGTCTCCAGGCATCCACGCCGTCCACACCCGCAGAGGTTGCCCCCCGGCACAACAATCATGTGGCCGATTTCCATACACGACTGGCTGTCACCCTTGAGTATCCGCCCCTTGTATATACAGGCACCGCCAATGCCTGTGCCCGGAAACACTCCCAGTACGCAGCGGGCATCGCGCGCTGCGCCGAAACGGTATTCCCCGTACGTTCCGGCGTCCACATCATTGGCAACAACCACCGGACAGTCGAATTTCTTCTCCAGAATCTCGCGGAGCGGAACATCTCTCCATCCCAGATTAGGAGCATCGACGATGACGCCTTTATCGAGATCGAGCGGGCCGGCAAAACCAACGCCTATGCCCCCCAGCCTCTTCCGTTCGATACCGGCGTGATCCAGCGCCTCGCTTATGGTTTCGCAGATACGGTCCATGCCGGACTCAACGCCCTTCTCGGCTTTTGTCTTCTTCCTTTCGGAACTCAGGATCTTAAAGTCCTCGTCAAAAGCTGTGGCCATCATCTTAGTGCCACCAAGGTCAAATCCTATCCAGTTCCGGTCGGTCTTATCCGCGCCCATGTGGAGTCCTCCAGATGTCCTTCACGCCTCACACAAATATCACTATATTCACAAACTCACTCTTTTGTTCACTACCCCTTCAAGCGGCCTCAGTCAAGAATCATCCCTGCCATGGAGCGCACAATCACAATGCATGGGTCTCTCCGTTTGACTCAGTTGCTGGCAAACGGACGGCGTGGCAGCCGGCCCTCCATGACGAACACTGCCCATTGCCTGATTACGGGAGGGTCGGGTGCCACCCCGACCTAGACAGAAAAGAGCCAAAAAGAAAACTGTCTGGCTGACTCAAGTAAATGCACAAGGTGGCGTCCGTCCGTCGGCTGACGGACTG
>JBAXMA010000229.1:0-5716 GCA_037134535.1 bacterium | reverse complement strand
GGTCGGCAGCTTCAAGAAAGAAATGGGCGGCAACACGACTGAAGAAGTAAAGATGCTCAACGAAACCCGGAAGATACTGGGTGACAAGGCAATCCGAGTTGCTTCCACATGTGTTCGTGTTCCCGTGTTTTATGGGCATGCTGAAGTGCTGAACATAGAGTTTGATAAGCCAATGTCCGCTGACAGGGCTCGCGAGATTCTGTCGAAGGCTGACGGGGTTCGTGTTGTGGATGATCCTGCGGCGGGGCTGTATCCGCTACCGATTGATTCAGCTGGCAAGGATGATGTGCTTGTTGGACGGATACGGGTCGATGAGAGCGTTGAGAACGGACTGGCTCTCTTTGTGGCCGGAGACAATATTAGAAAAGGCGCTGCGCTGAATGCTGTGCAGATAGCCGAACGATTGTTTAGCGGACGCTAGGATTCAGTTAGACCCCAGCCTACTTCGCAACCCACTCCGGGAAGCGACCCAGATAGTTCTGCGGCATGATATTGCCGTGGAGTGCCAGCGGATCTCTGTAGTACTTATCTTCCGAGAACTGGAAGCCGATAAGCACGCCGAAGCAAACCACTGCCACGAAGGCCACCAGCGCGAAAAAGATATCACTCACCGAGATATTCAATGACATCTCCTTTTTGAATCGGCAGCCTCAGCCAGGGCCAGAGAATTTCGGCTATTGCCAGATTCTGCTCGGGCTTGATTCTCAGGATCTTGATCTTGCCGACAAGCTGGCCATCGCGGCGCAGGATGAGCGTTATATCGTGCGCCAGCTTAGTGTCGGGGTTCATTTTGATTACTACGAAACTCCACTCCGGATTGACTTCTATCACAGAGCCTTTTAGACCGTGCGCAATATCGTGTACTGTTGTCCCGGTTATGCCTCGCTCTGCTTCCAGCCGGCGTATCTTGTCTTGTAGATCGGCGTTGCGCTTTTCGAGAGCAATCATAGTGTTCTTCTGTACGAACATCTGCTCTTCCTGCTTGGTGATCTTGGCCTTGTGATCTTCAATCTGCTTCTTGAGGCCCAATATCTCCTCGTCCTTAGTGGACACAGTAGCCTTGAGCTCTGTAATCTCTTCCTTCAGGCGATCACCTTCTTCGCGGAGGTTTTCGATGTCTGTTTCAAGCCCTTTAATTTTTGCCAGCAGGGAGTGTACTTTATCCTGACTTTTCTTCAGAGAATCCCGCAGGTCTGTAACTGCCATTCGAGTTTCATCAAGAGTGTCGGTCTGTAGCTTGGCTTTTTCGAGCAAGGACTTAAGAACGGGCTTCATGGTACCGGGGCCATCTGAGACGTAAACCTTCTTACCGGTTTTGGTATCGATGATCTCCTGAGGTGTGCCGGTAGTCTTGTCGATGAGGTAATAATGTTTAATGTCGCGTATGTCCACGTTGACAGTCGGCAATCGTCTCATGGCGACATCGGGAGCTTTTTCGGTTTCTATCTGCTTTGAGAGGTCGGCAGTGGATTGTTCAAGCAGGTTGATTCTGGCCTTGAGCTGCTCGCGCTGCTCAAAAAGCCTGATGCCCAGAAAAAGCGCGACCCCGCTAAGGATCACAAGCAGAACAACAAGTAATCGCAGAACAATTTTCATGGTGTCAAGTTGCCGTCCAGTAGATGAGTCGGCAGTATCATCGATTCATTCTTTGCTGTCAAACCGTAATCAGCATCGACCTGCCGGACTCAGCAATCCCTCTGACTCCCTCAATGATTCCGAAGAATACCCATTATCTCTTTCATATCAAGCTTCTTGTGCGAACATGTGCGAAATTCTCGAAGTGGCCAAATCCAACGAAACAGCGCCGGAAACAGTTCGTGACGCTCGCTGATGATGTGTGTTCAGGTAATGCCAGCTTGCTTCAGCCAACGCCATCCCGGGCGCGACTTGAAGAAAAGTTCCCGTTTCATGGCTTCGCTGCGTGTAAGGAATGTTTCAGAATAGTGAAGGGTCCATGGACATCCAGCCTTGCTGCTGCGAACTTTGCTGGTGTTGTGATTCAGGAGCCGCCGTTGAATGTTTTCGCAGGATCCTTTGTAGAATTTGCCGGTTGTGAGGCTCTTGAGAATATAGGTGTGGTAGGGCATGGTGATGTGCCGAACGGAGAGGGTGGGATTCGAACCCACGGGACCTTGCGGCCCTCCGGTTTTCAAGACCGGCGCGATAGTCCACTCTGCCACCTCTCCAAAATTTACTGTTGGCTCGGTTTTTCCCGTCGGCGCCTGCCGTTACACGGCTGGCGCCAAGGGACCACTTGTCGTGCGGTACACCGCCCGACGAGTGGCAAGACCGGCGCGATAGTCCACTCTGCCACCTCTCCAGAAACTTAGCGATCTGAGACAATCGACCACCCGATGGCAAGCCCGATGAGCCCGCCGAAGATAGCCCCTGACCAGGGGCTGGAGGTCATGGGTCAACCACCGCCGCAACGCGACATGACATGTCCCAGAAGTCCGCCGGCCACTGCGCCAACAATCGCAAAACCTGCGGGTATAAGGATCTGTCTCATGGGTCCAGAGTAGCAATATTCCGGTTTCCCGGTCAATGCCGCTCATCTTCTAATTTATTGATCGAGATCTCGAGCAGCGGTTTTTCTTCTTTTCCCTCCTTTTAGGCTTGTACGGAAAAAGGACCAGACTACTATAGCGACTGTTTGTTCCAGGGGGGCGTAGCTCAATTGGTTAGAGTGCCAGACTGTCGATCTGGATGTTGCGGGTTCGAGTCCCGTCGCTCCCGCCACAATTGCCAATAAATCTGCCTGTTTTCAAACCGCTTACCAATATCTTACCAATCTTCACGACACCTTCCTGAACTCTTCATAGACATCTGTATCCCTGATAACCTCAGCATAATGGAGAACCATTGAGGCTGAATCGTGTCCAGTCCACTTCATTATAGCAGGAACGGCGACGCCTTTCCGTAGACAACGGATGATGAAGTAGTTTCTGAGACTGTGCCAATGAAGGCGGCGAGTGCCATTGATGCCGACAGCCGGGAAGAGTTCCTTCAGCTTGTTCAGAGTCAACCCTTCGTGAATCTTCCTGCCGAAGCTGTTTGTGAACAGCAAGTCTTCGGCATCTTGGCAGGCATCAAATCTCTTGTGAAGCACGGCTTGAACTTCCGGCAGCATCGGAATGTGTTTTATCTCTCTGGGGTCTTTCGGAGTCCAGCCGTTCTGAGAACGAACTTCGATGGTCGGTATTGCCGTATCCCAGCGAATGTTTTTCTTCCGAAGATTCGCCAATTCCTCGAATCTCATTCCCGTACCGGCGTAGACGACAATCAAATCCCGTATCAAGGGGAGATTCTTACGCTCCGCCTCGGCTACCAACGCATTGTATTCCTGCTCCGTGTAGACATCAATGGTGGTTGCAGCGAGCTTGAACAGGTCAATGGTGCCAGATTTCTTGGAGTAGTCGGCGGGGCTTCTATCAATCAGGTTTTCCCGAATCGCCCACTTGAAAACACTGTGCAGGTTTTTTACATCGTTGTTGCATGTCCGCAGACTGAGTCCCGTACTTTCACGGTAAGTCTGGAATTCCCGGATGATTTCCGCAGTCAGATGTTTGGCGAACTTGACATCGGGATATGTGTTGTCGAGCCAGCCGGTGAAACTGGTGACGGTTGTCTGAACCCGCTTGAAAGATTTTATCTTGATGCGTCCTGTCTTTGCAGACAGATACTTTTCGAGAAGTAACTTCAATGGGATGGTGCCATCGGCAACGCTGTATTTTCGGTTCATCACCTGTTGATTGAGCAATTCCGCTTCCCTGATGGCATCCTTCTTCTGTGACGTTCCAAGCGACTGAAAAATCGGAGTTGGACGATGCGGAACGGGACACCGGACATACCAGACTCCGCTGTCACGCCGTTTTCCCAACCACACACGCCCAAGGCTGAGTGTGTCCGAGTATTTTCCATTTCGCCGCTTTTTCATTGCCAGATTGAGACCGCCTTTTTCTGAAGTTCCCGTGGCTTCTTCAAGAGATACCTGTCCAGCTCATCACGACGGAACCGCCAACGACCACGAATTGACCCCTCTGGGTACTTATGCCCCGGCAGGTCTCCCCGTGCCGCCCCAGTCCTGACCGCCTTAGCACTTAGTTTCAGATACGCCTGCGCGCATCGCGCTCCATCCAGTCTTCCTGCGACGGCTCTGCGGGTTGCCCAGCCGTACTATCCCCAAGCCGCCGTTGCAGAACTTGGTCAACAATCGCTGCCAACTCGAACTTGAATCCTATGAGTTGCTTGGTCAGCCACTCCGGCGTAATGGTGTCCGGCATCGGAGATGGCAATGCCACCTCGTCCATCACTGTCATCATTCCTGCGTTGTTCGCTTTCATCATAGAAAATCACCTACGTATTCATTGCATCAACTCAGATTATCTCCGGAACAATCTGACCTAAATCGCAGCTTTTCTTCACTCTGAAGACATTTTACCCCGCAACTTCTCGATTCTTTGTGACTTTCTGACTTTATTTTCGCCTACCCCTCATCCAGCCTCCTGCCAGTCCTCACAATCAGCCCCGTTTCCCAAAGGAATCAGCCAGTTGTGCCTGCCGTCATCCGGCAAACCTGCCGACCTCATCAAACATAGTACCTCCGGCAAGAGAGAACTTTGTGTGACTATTTCAATAAATCGCACTTGGTGTTCGAGAATGGATTCAGGGCGTTCCGGGAGCAGATACGGGCTGAAGCAGGAAGGAAAAGTGGAAGTTGCGAGCCTATTGTACACACGAGCGGCAAGATATTTGAAAGAAAGTTGTCACTATTTTCAGGGCATCACCGGCGGCTGTTATGTCCCAATGGACCACACGGCGGCAGGGAACCGGGCAGGTGGAGGGATGCAGGTGATTTGTCAGGCAATGGGCGGGACTGGCAGGGCAGCAAAAGCGATGGAACCGCAAGGGGCGTGGGGAGGAGCTATTCCACGATGACTGCAAGTTCTGCTTCCCACAGCTTCACCTCCTTCTGTTGACGCGTATTCAACCGTCCAAATCGCTGACTGTGACGGAGGGTCGTGAGGCTCTTACGCAAGGCATCTGCATCGGCTCCGAGTAACTCCACAAACACGGTCATCCGAGAAGTATCAAGGTCACAGTTTAGCAGGACACTTTCGTAGTAGGTGATACGGTCTTTCTGCGGTAACTTCTTCACTCCCGCTGCCTCTTCCTGCATTACATTTTCCCAGTATGCACCCGTAATTCTGCTCAGATAGTAGGCTTCAAGCACTCTTGCTGCTGCTGGTCGTGCTCCGTTGGTAACATAGGCTAAACGATTTCTGAGAGCTAACCATAACACAATGGCGAGAACGACGAGGAGCAGGGCGAGAGATGAGAGAGACAGAAAGACTGTTCGCCTAATGTTCAATTGCTGGGACGGCTTGGAGTAGTAGACAAGGACTTCCGGCTCATGTGTTAGAGACCACGCAACATAGGCTGGGAACGCCATGATTACGCCAAGGGCAAGGGCGAACTCCCATAAGATGTGCCTTCTGAAAACGACGACCTCAACCATCGTTGCTACAGTTATCTGCAACCGTGAAGACATTCAGAAACTCCTGAGACTGATTGAAGAACGGTCTAACAAACAGGTGGACGCTGTGCGTCCGTAGTCCGCACAATTTCACCTGAAACGATGTGTTCCTGCGGCTGAGGGTGCAGAGCGATGCCCGTTGCGGCGGTGATGGAGCAAGTATGAGGAAGATTCTGATTG
>JBAXMA010000228.1:0-5762 GCA_037134535.1 bacterium | reverse complement strand
GGACTGCTGATCATAATGCGAGACATCACACTCGATCGAAAGCTTGAGGCCAGCACGATGGAGTCAGAACGACTGAATGCGGTGAAACTCCTTGCAGCCGGAGTCGCACACGAGATAGGAAACCCGTTGAACTCCCTTAACATCCACCTGCAACTGTTGGAACGAAGCATCAGCAAGCTCGAACCAGCTGAGCAGGACAGCATTCGCGAACCACTCAACATCGCCAAGGAGGAAATTGCACGGCTTGATATGATCATTACCCAGTTTCTCCGGGCACTACGTCCTTCCAAACCGGAAGTGGCCATGTGCCGCGTGGAGGAAGTCCTCGAGAATACTCTCAGACTGATGGAGCATGATATCAGGAACAGAAGTATCAACGTGGAAGTCACGAGCCCCAACGCCCTGCCGCAGATCCCGCTGGATCCGAACCAGATCAAACAGGCATTTTTCAATGTCATCAAGAACTCTCTCCAGGCCATGCCTGACGGCGGTACACTAAAGATTGACCTCTCACGATCTGATCTCTTTGCAAAGGTTGCTTTCCATGATGCCGGCATGGGAATCCAGCGTAAAGATTTCGGCCGCATATTCGAGCCTTACACGTCGACAAAGTCCGACGGCACCGGTCTCGGACTCATGATTGTGCAACGCATCGTGCAGGAGCACGGAGGCGCTATTGAGGTCCACACAGAGCCGAATGTCGGCACGACAGTGTCTATTCTTCTGCCACTGGTTGAACGACAGATGAGATTGCTCAAGTCGAAGGAGGCATCCACATGAAGAAACCGGTTCTTCTCATCGTTGACGACGACAGAAACACGCGGGCAGGTCTGGAGAAGGCCCTGGGCGGCAAGTACGATGTCATCCTCGCCGAGAGCGGCGAAAAGGCACTGAAGACTCTGGGTGAGACAACCGTAGATCTTATGCTCAGCGACATACGGATGCCAGGCATGGACGGTCTGGTCCTTCTGCAGCGCGCTCTTGCCAGATCACCGCAACCGGTCTGCGTGATGATGACTGCTTACGGCACTGTTGACACCGCCGTCGAAGCTATGAAACGCGGCGCAGCCGACTATGTGCAGAAACCGTACCTTCTCGACGATCTGGAAATCAAACTGGACAGGGCCCTGCGCTCGCGCAGGATGGAGGCGGAAAACGTCAACCTTCAGCAACAGCTCGACAGCAAGTACGGGCTCGAGACAATCATAGGCAACTCAGAAGCAATGCAGAACGTTTTCGAAATGATCAGGCAGGCGGCGCCTACTCAGGCTACAATCCTGCTTCAGGGAGAGAGTGGCACAGGGAAAGAACTGGTGGCCCATGCAATACACCGGCTTAGTCCGCGTGCAAAGAATCCCTTTGTCGCTGTCCACTGCGCAGCTCTGTCTCCTAGTATTATTGAGAGTGAGTTGTTCGGCCACGAAAAAGGTGCCTTCACAGGCGCGAATGAACGTCATATAGGCCGGTTTGAAATGGCTGCCAGCGGAATCTTCTTTCTCGACGAGGTCTCAGAAATTCCACAATCCACACAAGCAAAGCTGCTCCGCGTTCTTGAGGAACACCAGCTCGAGCGGGTCGGTGGCAACAGTCCCGTCGACGTCGATATCCGGCTCATTGCCGCAACCAACAAAAATCTCAGGACCATGGTGGAACATGGCACCTTCCGGAACGATCTCTTTTTCAGGCTGGACGTGGCAAACATTGTTCTGCCACCACTGAGGGATCGGACCGGCGATATCCCGATCCTGGCAAAGCACTTCCTGGCACTTCTGAGCAAGGAAAACGGAAAGGAGTTTACAGAGATATCGGCTGAGGCACTCAACATCCTTTCCGCGCACTCCTGGCCCGGAAATGTGCGGGAACTCCGCAATACCATCCAGAAGATAGTGATCTTTGCGCGTGGTCCGCGAGTTCTTCCAAAAGATGTGCCGGTTGAGATAAGAAATGCCGTGGGCGCGCAGTCCGAGTCACACGAGAAAACAGGCAGCACCGCAAAACTGCTCTCCGGCTCCATGGAGGATGCCGAGCGAGCCATGATCAATGCGGCGCTGAAAGCGTGCGATGGTAACATTTCAAAAGCCGCCAAGCGCCTTCACATCAGCAGGCGAACACTGCACCGCAAACTCAATCTGTACGGGGAGCCAGCCGATGAAGGCGGAGCCAAGACCCCAGTTCAATAGTATACAGGCTACTTCTTACCACCGGCCATTGCCTTACTGATCGCGGCCTCAAGAGCAGGATCGGGTTCAGACCCCAGTCTCAAAGCCTCCTTGTAGTGCTCATCGGCACGGACCGGACTGGGCGGTTTTGCATTTAGGAGTAGTTGAGCAAAATTGTAGTGAGCCTCGCTGAGGTCAGGATCAAGCCCAAGCGCCATCTCTAGTTCCATCCGGGCCTCATCAATGTTGCCAGCCCCGAAAAGGGCTGCGCCCAGTACTACCCTGGCCTTTGCAGTGCCTTGTTCACCACTGACAAGCGGTCTCATCAGATCAATCGCCTCCTTGTATCTGGCGGCATTGACATGCAAAGTCCCCAGCATGAGCAAAAGCTGCGGATTGTTCTGCGATTTCGCAAGCCCGTACACTACAAGTTCAAGCGCCTTGTCACCCTGTCCGGCCCTGATAAGCCTTGAGCATTCCGCGGCTACTGCATCAGATGTCTTGATGTCCTCAGCGATTCGCGCATCACTCATCACGACATCACTGACACCTGAGGTGGCCTGTCTGGCAACAGACTGGTCAGCTGCACCCGATTCAGCTTCTTCAGGCTTTGCGGCAACTTGCTTATCAGCCTTCTTTGCAAGTGCCTTCTTGCCAGTGTCCTTTGCGCTCATCAGGGTTTCTTCAAGTTTGTCCACCCTCTGTTCGAGAATCTTTTTCTCAGCCGCGAGACTCTTATTTTCCTTGTCGATCTTCTCCAGGAGCTGTTCCGTAGCTTCTCTCTGTGCCTTTTCGCTCTGCGCTGTCTGCTCCACAATACCCATCTTTGAGAGCTTACGTTCCAGTTCGCTTTTCTGTTTCTCAAGCCCATCACACTTACTGTTCACCTCATCCAGCTTCTTCCTGGCAACCTTTGAAGCGGCGGCGGCCGCCTCCATGTCACGTTTAGCGGCCGCGCTCTGCTTTACTGCCGCATCTTTCTGCTTCTTCGCAGCATCCACTTGTCTTGCAGACTCCTCATTCTGCTTCCTGGTAACCTCACCATCACGCCTCATCTCATCCGCCTCGCGAATACGCTGCGCTGCATCAATCTCAGCCTTATTCTTTGCTGCTGCGGCTTCACGTCTGGTCGCGTCAAACATCTCAGTGCGCAGCCGTTCAAGTTCCTGCCGCATGGCGTCTTCACTGTACCCCTTGCTCACGGCGGGAGAATCACCTATCCCTGATTCCGTTACTGACAGCCCGGAATATACCGGTCGCTGGACATCAGCCAGTCGGGCCTTCAACTTGTCGCCGATGGGTTGCTTCAGTTCGACGCGAGGTACCAGACTTTTTGCCTCGTTCCGGCAGTAGATGGAATTGCGTTCAATATCTGAAGTGCGATGGTTCGGGTACCTGGCAGACACCTGATCCCACACGTCAAGAGCCACCACATACAATTCGACTGCATCGTCGTATCGCTTCTCATCCCTCGCCATATCAGCGCGAATGACAGCCGCGTACGCGTCCCGTATCAGCAGATCCCTCGCTGATCGCTCGTCCCCTGCGGGCGCAGACGTTACTCCCTGTCCCGCAGCGGACCAGCACAGGATCAGTCCGCACACACCCGCCACCGCAACTATTCTGCTGATACTCATCGTGAATCTCCACGCCCTGCCGGAACAATGCCTCCTGCAGAAACGGCCGTCATTGTCCATTGATGCGAATTGAAATTCAAGAGGAATTATGAAGTCCTCTCAGTCTCGACATTTGACTTCACCATGCCTTTAGGCAATACTCGGCTCGTGAATATGAATGGTAAATTGGGTCCTGATGCCCGGAAGAGGAGCGGTATGGCACTGGTACTCATCCTGCTTCTCGTTGGCGTGGTTGCAGCCCTTACCATAAACGTGCAAACTTCCATAGTGCTCGTTCAAAGACACATGCAGACCAGACGGTTGCGGTCAGAGCTCCGGACATCAGCTACCGACGCTGCATGGTGCTTCCTTCGCGATCGCGTGAAACCAGCCGCCACAGGTGCGGCATTACCAGCACAGGATGCTGCAGTGCTGCCATCAGGCGTGGAAACTCATGTAGATGTCACCGACAGCACTGAATCATTTTTGGGAGCCATACCATTCCTCGGCAATAAGTCAATTTCGGGAAAAGTCTACCTGCTGCAGGCGACGGCAGGGTTAAGCAATACAGTGGAGAAAGTATCCTGCATATATCGCAGAGACAAAGGTGGAGCTATCGAGGTGCTTGGGTGGGACCAGAATGGCGCGTAGTTTATTGGACAGTCTTTTCGCTTTCAGGTATCTGAAAGAAGATACGAATGATGGCAGCAGGATCAAGGAAAAGCAGTATTTGTGAAACCAAGGCAACAACCTGGAACAGTAAACTGGTGCAGGACATGCTTAGGCGTGGATTTGTCCGATAGCGGACCGATCGCAGTACGCGCAACGAGAACGCACATGGGGATCAATTGCACAAGAATTGATCCCATCGATCTGTCTATTTCCGGCACTTCCGATATCGCCGACCTCACTGTTGCGGGGTGTCTCGGAGAGCGTGAAAGTTTCAGCCGGTGGCTGACCGCGCCTTTCCGCTCCGCACGCAAGGCGGCGCAGGTTCTGCCCTCTATTCTCGACATTCAGCTCCCCTTCCCTCTGGAGGACTGCACATATCTCTTTCTGCCGGGAGGCATTGGTGAAGACGGCAAGACTCTTGCGCTGGCTGTTGCTGCGCGATCAACTGCGATCAGTGACAAACTTGCCGCATTCAAAAAGCTTGGTTTCGATCCGGTGGCACTGGATCAGGAAGGCATAGCACTGTGGACACAGAGCGTTCTCGAAATCCCTCCTGCCCAGGGAACGATGCGTGTTGTGGTATCGCTATCTGGCAACTTTGCCACGATGGCACTCGGAAAAGACGGACTGTTCAGTGGCTCACACAGTGTCAGACAAAGTGCCGATCATATCGGGCGGATTCTGCGCACCCGGTTTGGAAGCTCGCCCCAGGGTATAGATTGGGCCTGGACAGGACCTGATGCCGCACCTGACAAAGTAGAGTCGCTGCTGACAGACCTCCGTAAAACATGGCCCGGCAAGTCTGTCGTTCACAAAGATCCTGTAACGTTTCTCGCGCGAGCCATCGCCACCCGGGCACTATCTGCAGGGCCGATGCGCTGCAATCTCCGCACCGGTGAGCTTGCGCACCCGGTAATGGCCATAAGACAGCAGTCATATCACTTGCGTACAACGCAACTTGTGCTCGCCGCCGGCCTGATCCTTGCCGCCACAAGTGTGGCAACCACAACCATCGCAAAACGCCTGCTAGCAGACACTCAGACTGCGTTCAGCCGCCAGGTCGATAAACTAGCCGGATACCATGTCACGGAAAAGGGAGACAAGGCACTGGCCAAGGTGAAAAAGGCGCAGCGGGACAGGTTGAAAGTAAGCCGGCCGTTTGACGAAGCCTTTGAACCATCCCTGGTGAAGACGCTCGACTCTATTCTCAAAACCGGCCGGGAAAACGGTCTGGCATACGAGACACTCTTCCTGGGCAGGGAAAAAGACAGGATCAACACCATGTCAGTCACAGGATCCTGCGCCACATGGAATC
>JBAXMA010000227.1:0-5778 GCA_037134535.1 bacterium | reverse complement strand
GAAGCCGCAAGGGAAGCGGCGTACCGTGATGCGCTGGCGACAATTTCAAAAGAGATTCTTTCGCAGGTGAGGATTGAGGGCGGTCGTGCCAGCTTGACCTCTGGTTTTGCTTTTCGCGGAGCTGAAATTATGACGGGCTGTATCCATCTGGAGACGACGAAGACTGGCGTCTCCTGCTGGGTCCAGATCAGTTACCCCCTTGGCGAGAAGGATAAGCTTGTGCAGCGGATTAAGCTGGGAGAGAAGCTCGATGGACTGTGGTCGGAGGCAAAGTCATCTTATCACCGGGGGGAATACGGACAGGCCATAGCTAACTTGAAGACTGTGGTTGCAGACTACGAGAATGCGCTATGTGCTTCTTTTGACATAGAAGCTGCCAAGGTGCTCCTGGGAGATGCTTGCGTGGCGCAGAAGGCCTACCCGGAGGCCATGAGCCAGTACGATAACGTTATCGGACTCTCGTCGTCTGCCCCGAAGTGGGTGACCATCGCGAAGGAGAAGAGGGCGGGAATCCTGAATGAGTGGAAGCCGCCCCGCTTCTGGCCTATGCGCGACAGGTGGCAGGGGAAAAAGGTTGCCATCCTGTGCGCAATAAGGGAAGGCGCCGATCTGCAAAAATTTCCGGATCTATACAGAACACTGACCAAAGATTGTACTGATGCCAGAATGGAGTGTGCAGATTTGTGGCAGACTGTGACTCCCGACATTGTGGCGGCACTGTTCGACAAGAACGACACCACGGCAGTGGTTGGGGCCTCAGTCGGTAGTGTCACGCTGGCCATTCTCGCTGAAGTCGATCCGGCAAAACAGGGCAAGTCCGAGCAGATTATGGGTTTTTCAGCGTCGGTTCCCGATACGACTGTGCATTTTCTTGTGATGGTTTCAGGCCAGTCAGCGGTGTTGCACTACACCGGTCAGTTCAAAGAGGTTAAAGGTCACGGCTCAGAGACCAAACTTGCTGAGCGGATAGCAAACATCCTGATTCGCAAATATCTCGTGCCGGAGTGTCCGGCGCTTGGCTCGAAGTAGACCCAGGTCAGAAGAATATCATCGCTATTGTCATGGCAGCAAAGAACAGGGCCATTATAATCTTGCTCGGAACCACATTGCGGCGGCTCCACTCCATCAGAAACTGATTTTTCGCCCCGAAGTAGGCGGCAATCATCACGACAATGAGCGGCACAATGAACATCAGGTTGTAGAAGACAAGAAGCGGCCATGCGCGTGAGCTAAGTGTCGGATGACGGGTGAGAAACACCAGTGTTGGCAGCAGCATCTGCCCGGTGCATACGCTTTCAAGCAGTGTGACCAGGAAGCCCATGACCAGCGAACCGGCAAACAAGTTGTTTGCTGCCAGGCGGGTGCGCATGATTTCATGGATTCGCCGCTTGAAGACGGCCGGAAGCTGAAGCGATACGTCAGCCGCACGTCCCGTGCGGTTGAACTTCCACGCATCCCTGAACGAAATTGCCGACAACGTCGTTAATCCGGCGATCATCACCCACTTGAGCACCTTGCTGACAAAATGGTACGCAGTCAATGTACGCAATATCTGCATGGCCCCAAGCCCGATCAGCAGATATGTAATGAAACTGGCCAGGGCAAAACCGATGCCTACGAGGAGTAATCGACGTCCGCTCACCCCTGTCACGGAAAGCATTGTGATGAAAAAGATTATGGTGGCGAAAGCGCATGGGTTAAGTCCGTCAGCCAGACCAATCAGTCCCACGCTCCAGACACTGTAGTTCTGAATGCGACGCACAAGAAGGGTCCATTCGCTTTCAGATCCGCCTGCAGTCGGTATTTCCGGTGATGCAGTGGATGGTGCAGTGCCGCCATTTCTGCTTTTTGAGGCGGCCAGTTCCGCGACCTTGCCATGAAGCTCCCTCCTGATGGTCTTTAGCCCGCCAAGATGAATGATGCCATCAATGTAGATCGAGACATTCTCACTGGTGCGGACCTCGAGTTTCTCCTGCAACCGGACAAGTCTGAGATAGTTGGAGAGATCGTTTACGTCGTAGTGTCGCAAGTCAATGGCGGCGCCAAACCGGTTCCTGAGTTCAGGCAGGACCGAACTTTCCATCTCCGCACAGTCTGCGCAACCGGCTGAGTAGAAGAACTCAACAAGGACTTGTGACGAGCGGTTGGTGGATTCAGACGGATCGTCTTCATGCATATTGTCTCTGAATGCAGGGATGAAAGCGCCTGCGAGTAACAAAGGCACATCGACAATGCCGTCAATGGGGCCATCGATCCGCCCGTTGATGGTTCCGCCCGCGACTCTGTGCCTGCTGTCGCTGGTTGTGAGAGTGAATTCACTGCGGAAGAAACGATCTATGTTTGTCGCAGAAAGTTCCAGTGACAGTTCACCTGTTCCGCCGGCGGGAACGACAGCAGTGCAATCTAGAACCTTCAACCACCGGATTTTGCTTCTGGCTTTCTGGATTACAAGAGGTGAATTGCCCACGTTGCGTATGGAAAAATGGAATTGCTGTTTCTCGCCGTAGCGCGCAACGGTATACTGGACCGGCTTTTCCATGATCAACGCCGGAGCATCCTGTCCGGCATGGCTGTTGTCGGCGAGGTTCTCGACGTTCTTCTCGTCATGTCTTGCGTAATACCCGTTAATGATCGCCGCGGCGGCAGGGTCTTCGTCAACCTGAGAGTTGAGAGGCAGGACCTGATATGAACCTGCCCAGCGTCTCGCAGAAACACGGTACGGCGCAAATGGATTGCGTATCCTTGATATCTGGTTGCTCCCGGCAGGTATTGCCACTGCTTTGGGTGCGGGCGTGAGGACAATAAGACCGAGATTCTCCCCGTTCTTTCCTGCCTGGCAGATGGGGATTCCGTTTACCACCTCCGGCGGACTGATGAGCGACTGGGAATGTCCCCCGATTATGATGTCAACACCACTGATCACGGTGGCCAGGATTGTGTCTGAATCGAGGCCACCGTGAGACAGGACAATGACCAGATCGCACTCGGTACCGTGATTTTTCACAAAGGACCGGATGATCTCTGACTGGTCGGTCAGGGTCAGTCCCTCAAGTTTGCTGCCGGATAGCTTGAAAGGATCGTGTCCGACGACCGAGATGATTCCCACCTTGCAGCCGGCGACAGTCTTGATGAGCCATGGCGGCTTAATGAACTCGCCCGGCGTAGAACCGCCCAGTCGTCGATATCCGCCTGAAAGCCAGGGGAAAGAGTTCGAATCCGCAGGAGGATTTGAGGAATTGACGTGGACTAATTCCTGATCGCCTACGGCAACGGCATCATAGCGCATGAGCTGATATAGGTGCAGCAGGCAATCTGCCTTGTCTTCGTCGGGTTCCGGGGGAAAGAAGTCGCCGCTGTCCAACAGAAGGACATTTTCTGTACCTGCGACGTCTCTGATCCTGTTGACGAGCCAGGCCCGTTTTGCAAGTCCGCCCCACGGCGCGTTCGGGCAGTGGCAGGAGCGTAGGACGCCGTTGCCGGAATTTGAAAAGAGAATAGCGATATTAGTTTGCGCGGCAGCTGTAGATGTCGCAAGAAGACACGACAAAGTCAGAATGAAAGCAAAGAGAGCGGTTTTCATTACTACCCTGCAGACGTCGCGCATGAATCGTTACCACTGCGCCATCATGTTGAGGACAATACAAACAACCTAAGCCTTACCATCAGCCTATTCTCCTTCGAAAGACTCAATGCGGTCGGAGGAGGACTCTGCAGCGGGCATATTCGTGGAAATTGCGCTGATGGCCGGTGTCTTTGTGTGAGTCCGGAGAATTCTCAGGGCCAGGAGGAGATCAGTCGCGCGTTCCAGCGGCGCATCCACCGCGTTCTGATATTCCTTCTTCTCCTGATCGGTGTATTGTGAGGGCTGTTCTTCATGAGCCCGGCGCGTCAGGATTCTACGCCATTCATCGGGTGTAACGCGAACCTTGATGTCGGGCTCAATCCCGTGTTTGTGGATAACTCTCTCGCTTGGCGTGTAGTACTTCGCCGTGGTCAGTCGTATTGCGGAATCCGCGGCGGTTGCGAGCGGCAGTATTGTTTGCACAGACCCCTTGCCGAAAGACTTGTCGCCTACAAGGGCTGCCCGCTTTTGGTCCTGAAGTGCGCCCGCGACAATCTCAGAAGCGCTGGCACTTCCGCCGTCGATCAGCACTACCATGAGCGTATCGGTGTCGTGCCATGAGCCTTCGGACAGGAATCGTTTTTCGCCTTTTTTACCGGATCGCTCCCTTACGGATACGATCAGCTGTCCCTTCTTCAAGAACAACTGAGCGACATCTCTAGCTGATTTCAGCAGTCCGCCCGGATTGCTTCGTAAATCAAGTATCAGTGCATCCATGCCCTTGCCGCGGAGTGCGATGAGTTCATTTTTAAGAGCATCCGCGGTCGGTTCGGCAAACTGAGTTACCCTGACATAGCCGATACCCTCCCGGATCATGCGGGCCGCTTTGACCGTCGGGACATTGATGCTCTCTCGGGTCAGTTGAAAATCGCGTGGCTCAGGTTCGTTCCGGCGGTGTATCGTGAGGCTCACCTTGGTGTCTGGTGGGCCGCGCATCTTCTTTACCGCATCGCTCAGCGACATCTTTGCGGTGATGTCTCCATCTATTTTCAGGATGGCATCCTGCGCCAGCACGCCTGCCTTGTAGGCGGGCGTATCCTCGATGGGGGCAATGACGACAAGCTGTCCGTCGCGAAGGCCAATCAGTAAGCCGACGCCGCCATAGTGGCCGGACGTAGTCTCATGGAGTTCCTCGACCTGTGCCGGCGGCATATAGTAGCTGTGCTCGTCAAGTGCCTGGAGCATGCCGTTCAGTGCGCCGTTGACGATGTTGGTGTAGTCCTTTTCTTCAACATAGTGTTTTCTGACCAGGAGCATGACTTCGGCAAACTTCTGAATCTGCTGGTACGTGTCATCAGAGGTAACAGGTTTGGCGGATTGTTCGGGCCTGGCTGCCGGAACGTGGCGGCACGCAGGGAAGACGGCCAGTGAGGCAAGTGCCGCGGCAAGTACAAGGAGCTTTCCGGCGACGCCTGATCTGAAACCCATAATGATCATACCAACATCTCCAACATTGTTGACGAGTGCCGCAATGTAGAATTACCCTCAGTGTGTGTCCATCTTAAAAGACCGCGTGGCGTTTATTGTGGACATTTTTCAGGATTTATCAAGACTATGAGGATTGATGAGGTCGAATACCGGAATGACAATTTGCGCCCGGCGCTTAGTTCTGTAGCGTGATCGAGCACCGCGGGGTAGAATAACGATGGACAACTGACTGCTTGTGAAACTTATCGATAAATATCTATTGCGTGAATACGTGGTGCCGCTCATCTGTTGTCTGCTGGGGTTCTGTGTGCTCTACGTCATTTCAGGTCTCTTCGACAAGGCCTCGGATTTTATACGAGCCGGGGTAACGCTTAGCCAGATATTTTACTTCTATGGCCTGTTCCTGCTTGCTTATGCGGATCAGAGCAACGTATCGTTTCTGGTAACCGTCCTGCCTGTCTCGTTACTCGCAGCGGCGCTATACAGCCTCACCAGATTGACGCGGCAGAATGAGATCACCGCAATGTGTGCAAGCGGGATCAGTGTTATCAGGCTGATGGTGCCGTACCTTGGAGTAGGGCTAGTCTGCAGTATGGCAGCTTCTGTTGTCCAGGAATTCATTGCGCCGAACGCCAGCAGGCTGACAGATGTATTTCTCGCCGAACACGGAAAGAAGTCGGCGTCTCCTGTCGCGACCTCCGGGAGATACTATGACAGCAGGGATGGTT
>JBAXMA010000226.1:0-5839 GCA_037134535.1 bacterium | reverse complement strand
CGAGGGACGACGACGAGTACGATCATGGAAATACCTTAGCTTGACAGCTATGGGGCAGCCTGTCCGCCTCTTGAGGAAACCCTCTGGGTGAGCCGCTTTCTTGACACAGCCATGGTGTGCAACGGGCCTGGATGGTGCGAAAAATAGAAGAAGAACGGGTCCGGAGATCGGGTGAGAACTTCTGTGAGCCGTGAACTCTCAACCCTTTTGTCCGTAATACGCGCCCGAACCGTGCTTGCGGAAGAAATGTTTATCGAGAAGAACTTTGGGAATTGGGCTTGCTTCCGGATTGAGGAGGCGGGTCATAAGCGCTATCCTGGCTGTATGCTCCAGCGCGACGCTGTTCGTAACTGCTTCGGCGGCGCTGCGACCCCAGGTGAACGGACCGTGGCTTGCAACGAGTACGCCAGGGAATTCCAGCGGGTCCAGGTTTGAGAATCGTCTGGTGATCACCTTGCCTGTGTTGATCTCGTATGAGTTCCTGATCTCGGCAGTGCTCATCATCCGGGTAAGGGGGATCGGACCGTGAAACAAGTCTGCGTGCGTAGTACCGAAACACGGAATAGATTTGTGAGCCTGAGCGAATGCAGTGGCATACGTGCTGTGAGTATGAGCAACTCCGCCGATCTTATTGAACGAGCGATACAGCTCAAGATGCGTCGGCATGTCCGAAGACGGCGTCAGTCGTTTGTCGATGACCTTGCCGTCAAGATCCACGGCGACCATGTCCGCAGGCTTCAGACTTGAGTAGGGAACCCCGCTGGGCTTGATCACGAAAATACCCTTGTCGCGATCAATACCGCTGACATTGCCAAATGTAAGAACAATCAAGCCCTGCTTGTGCAGTTCAAGATTGGCCTGAAAGACTGAGCTTTTCAGTTCCTGTAGCATAGTTTGTTCCTTCTGTGAGTTGCTCTTTGACAACCGGGATGACATCCGACCTCTTGCGTCCTGCCTCTATCTCCTCTGCTTCTCCCGCAACTCAATCATCATCTTCATTACATGACTGAGTGTGCCGCACCATTTCGCGGTGCCGAAGGCGTCATGGAGTTCACGATAAAGCACGTACATTTCGGCATAGACTTTGCGGTTTGCGGGGGCCGGTTTGTAAACGGTCTTCCGGACACCGCAAACTGCACTCTGGATCTCGCGGACGCTGCTGTAGCCGCTTTCAGCCTTGCCTGCAGCCGCTGCGCCGAAGATAGCGGCGCCGAGAGCGCAGGTCTGATCGCTGCGTGATATCTTCATGGGTCGCCCGGTGACGTCGGCATAGATCTGCATGAGGAGTGTATTCTTGCTCGCGAGTCCGCCGCAGTTAACGATTTCCTTGATCGGCACACCGTACTCTTCGATCCGGTTGATTATGGTCAGCGCGCCGAATGCGGTTGACTCGATCAATGCCCGGTAGATTTCGTGGGCTTCGGTGTGCAGGGTCTGGCCAAGCAGCAGGCCGCTGAGTCGTACATCCACAAGGATTGTTCTGTTGCCGTTATTCCAGTCTAATGCGAGAAGGCCGTGAGCGCCAGGTTTCTGCCTGGCAGCCGCCCTGGCGAGGTTGATAAACTTCTCGTCCGCAGTCTTGCCGTAACTGTCCGGGACAAGGTGTTTTACAAACCACAGGAAAATGTCACCAACAGCTGACTGACCGGCCTCGATGCCGTAGTAGTCGGGAAGTATTGAGCCATTCACGATGCCGCACACTCCTGGAATGTCGGCCAGCTTCTTGTTCGCCTTCATCACCATCATGTCACAGGTGCTTGTGCCGAGAATCTTTACAAGGACGCCTTCATCGATGCCGGCACCTACTGCGCCCATGTGTGCATCAAAAGCGCCCGTGGCGATAGCTGTCCCGGGATTGAGTCCGAGTCTCGCAGCCCACTCGTTCGACAGCCGGCCGGCGAGCCGGTCAGCCGGGACTGCGGTTTGATAGAGCCGGTCACGGAGCGGTGCGAGGGATGGATCGAGTTTTGCGAGGAAAGTTTTGTCCGGCAAACCGTTCCACTCATTGCAATACATTGCCTTATGTCCGGCTGAGCAGACTCCGCGTACGAGTTTCTCCGGTCGTGTGTTGCCGGCGAGCAGGGCCGGCATGTAGTCGCAATGTTCGACAAAGCTGTGCGCAGCCTTGAAGACATCGGGAGCGATGCGCCTGCAGTGCAGGATCTTGCTCCAGAACCATTCAGACGAGTAGGTTCCGCCGCACTTGGCGAGATACTGCGGCCGCATCTTTGAGGCCAGTGCAGTGATTTCAGCCGCTTCGGCATGGCCTGTATGGTCCTTCCAGAGCCACGCCATGGCATTGAGGTTCCTTCTGAACCCGGGGAGCATAGCCAGCGGGGTGCCGTCTCTGTCGACCGGAATCGGCGTGGAACCGGTTGTGTCTATGCCGATACCGATTATGTCAGCGGAGGTGAATCCTTTGCGGCCTCTGGCGGCCGACTTTGTAACCGCTCTGACACACTCGATTGCGCCCTTGATGTAGTCGCCAGGGTGCTGGCGGGCGACGTTGGGATCCTTCGGATCGAGCAGGATGCCTGCTTCACCGGTCGGATAGTTGAACACGTGGCTGGCTGCTTCAGTTCCGTCGCTCAAGTCTACAAGAACAGCGCGGCATGAGTTTGTGCCGTAGTCGAGGCCCAGGGCGTACTTGCTGCGTTTCATTTCAGGTTCTCCTGTCATGCTCAGCTGTCAGCTGATGTTCCGCTCCTCAGAACGGGTTCTCATTCTCATACAACATGCCTGCCGGTCGTGGCGTATTGATGTCGTCAACGCCGAGAAGTCTCAAGGCGTCGAACAGGATGCCGCCGACGTGGCTGAAGGCTATGGCAGCGTGGTGCGGGAACTGTTTCCCGAGCATTATGTGCCGGTAGAACCTGGCGAAGTCCTTGATTCCGAACACACCAATGCCGCCGAACGATGAGGGATCAGCGTCAAGCACCCTGCCTTCTGCTGCATAGCTCATGAGTGTATTTGAGAGACTGGACTGGAGCCGGAACATGGTCACCGGCGATGGTTTGATCGTACCTTCTAGAGTTCCGCAGGTGATATCCGGCGTTTTGCCGGGCTCCATGAGTCTGTGCATGATTAGCTGGTACTTCATTGAACATCCACCCTTCAGACAGCAGGAAGGAGTGTTGCCACAATGGAAGCCCATGAAGAGATCGGGTCGTGAAAGCGCTTTCATGTCCTTGATTGGAATATCAGCGGGTACTGAATTGTTGACATCGAGCAGCGTTGCCGGATTCTGCGACGCCAGCTGGCACATGTATTCAGACACTGCCCCGTAGATATCCACCTCGCAGGCGGCCGGTATGCCTCGTGAAGCCAGCCGGCTGTTGACGAAGCAGGGCACAAAACCGAAGCCTTTTTCAAAGGCCGGCCAGCACTTGTTGGCAAACACGCCGTACTGGCGCGAGCCGAGATTGTTCTCGAAGAAGGTCGTCAGGCTCAGTTCGAACTGTGCGAGCTGGAGCAGCTTTCCAGGGTACTTATTGCCTTTTCCAAGTTCTCCGGCCATATCGGAAGCAATGGCCTCAATTTCTTTCTTCCGGCCGGCAACTGACTTGTACTGCTCGAGCATATCCAGCTCGGAGTTCTCCATGACTTCCACGCCAAGGTCGTAGAGCGGCTTTATGGGCGCATTGCAGGCGTAGAAGTCATGCGGTCGCGGCCCGAAGGAGAATGTCTTGAGATGCTTGACACCGATGACGACCCGCGCGATGTCAAAAAAGCGCGCGATCATGCCGGCGATTTCCGGCGGCAGGCCGATGGGCATGGGCGGAAGATGTGCCTTCAAGTTACGCAGGCCGACGTTGAGGCAGGCATTAAGCATGCCGCAGAGTGCATCGCCGCGCCCGTCCATAAGGGTCTTGCGGCTCTCTTCTGCGGCACCACAGAGCATGAACGGCTTCCCGAAAGTCTTTGCAAAAATAGTGGTCGGACCCTCTGGTCCGAAGTTGCCTAGATAGATCGCAACGGCGTTGGCGCCTTCGTGTTCGAGTTCAGCGGCTGCGACGATTGCGTCGTGCTCGGTTTCGATGATGGTGGAGCAGGGGATAATGTTCAGTTTCAGTTTCCGGCATTCCTCAACAACGCTGGCAAGACGCTTGCGCGTCAGTTCAATCGGGAAGCAATCCCTGCTGACACCAACGATTCCAATCTTGACTTCAGGCATGTTCTGCATTGGCCGTGTCCTTTCCTTTGGGTGTACGATGAAATTTGTGCCACAGTGTATGTGGTTATACCGGCTATGTCTATTCAGTTGTGCCGCCGCGAATTGCAAAAGATCCACCTTGATTTTTACTGCAGGAGCAGCTACTGTCCACGCCTCTCGGAGTAAAAGCACAGGGGAGTACTATGACTGACAACGCGAAGCCTAAAGACGCTACAGGCAAGGACGGTTGGATTGCATACAGACCATCCATTAAAATTCTTGATTGTACAATTCGTGATGGCGGATTGATTAATGACCACATGTTCGACGATAAGCTTGTGAAAGGGGTTTACGACGCATGTGCAGCTGCCGGAGTCGACTACGTCGAGATGGGCTATAAGGGCTCAAAGAAGATCTTTTCTCCATCCAAACACGGAAAGTGGAAGTTTTGCGACGAGAAGGATCTCCTGGAAATCATTGGTGAAAAGCGTGACGGGATCAAGATTTCAGTGATGGCCGATGCCGAGCGTACTGACTACCATGAAGACATTCTGCCCAAAGACAAGAGTGTCATCGACTGTATCAGGGTGGCCTGTTATATCAGCCAGATACCGACGGCTATAGATATGCTCAAAGATGCCAGAGACAAGGGGTACGAGACAATGCTCCAGCTCATGGCTGTGTCGGTGGTCTCGGAGAGCGATCTGCAAGCTGCCCTTGCTATTGCAGCAACTTCTCCCGCAATGGGTGTTTACCTTGTGGATAGTTTCGGAGCCCTCTATTCAGAGCAGGTCAGATACCTGATGGCGATGTATCTTAAGGCAATGGAAGGTACGGGTAAAGATGTGGGATTTCATGCCCACAACAACCGGCAGCTGGCCTTTGCAAATACGATTGAGGCCCTGATTGCCGGTGCAAACAGGCTGGATGCGACAATAAGTGGCATCGGGCGTGGCGCCGGCAATTGCCCGATGGAACTCCTGCTTGGTTTTCTGCATAATCCGAAGTTCCACCTGCGGCCTGTGCTTGAGTGCTGTGAGAATATCTTCCATCCGCTTTCAAAGAAAATGGACTGGGGTTACAGTATTCCCTATGCAATTACCGGTCAGATGAACCGGCATCCGAGGGCAGCGATGGAATTGCGAGCCGGTAAGACTCCCGATGACTATGTTGCGTTCTACGACAGGATGGCAGAAGAGGAATGAAGACAACGGCTTTAAGAATTTACGGAAAAGGCGATTTGCGGCTTGAGTCTTTTGAATTGCCGCAGTTGAAGGATGACGAGATTCTCGCCGAGGTCGTAAGTGACTCTGTTTGCATGTCTTCTCACAAAGCTGCCATCCAGGGACCGGACCACAAACGTATTCCGAAGGATGTTGCCCTGAATCCGACCATCATCGGGCATGAGTTCGCCGGTTATATCAGGCAGGTCGGTAAAAAATGGGCCGATAAATTCACTGCCGGTCACAAATTCGCAATCCAGCCTGCGATGGAATACAAGGGATCACTGGATGCACCGGGCTACTCATTCCGCTATATCGGCGGAATGGCCAGTTTTATTGTGATACCTTCGAGTGTCATGGAATCAGACTGCCTCCTTTCGTACGATGGCGACAGTTTTTTCAAGGCATCCCTGAGTGAGCCGATGTCATGCATAGTCGGAGCCGTGCATGCCCAGCTTCATAC
>JBAXMA010000225.1:0-5861 GCA_037134535.1 bacterium | reverse complement strand
CCGCTCGGCTCCGCCTCGCTGAGGACGAGAACGATGGATAAGTTAGCGAATTGTTACCGTGGGATCCTTGGCTTGATAGCTATTGGGTTCGCCCTGCCAATCGAAGAAACGCCAACAGCAGGTAGGGCGAGGCGTCCCGCCGAGCCGCGGATTGAGCTTGATTGCCTTTCTTGACGCAGCCCTGCGAGACAGGCAATCTGAAGTAAAGACGGCTTGCATGCATGATGGCCGCGTGTCAGAGTAGTCAGGTGTTGCTGATTGAGTTCATGTTTTCAATACAGGAGCAATCGGGATGAACTTCACACAGGAAGTGAATGCCGTACACGCAGCAGTGCGGAAACTTAAGTTCAGGACGAAGGCCTTCATTGACGGCAAGTACGTGAGCGCTGCGTCCGGCAAGACCTATGATTCCATCAACCCCGCCACCGGTAAACTGCTTGCCAAAATTGCAGCTTGTGATGCGGCGGATGTTGATGCCGCAGTGAAAGCCGCCCGACGGACCTTCGACCAGGGCGTCTGGGCCAAACGTCCGCCTGCAGAGCGGAAGCAGGTACTGCAGCGCTTCGCAGGGTTAATTGAGAAGAACCTCGGCGAACTGGCGCTATTGGACTGCCTGGATGCCGGCAAACCTATCACGGATTGCATGACAATGGACCTGCCTGATTCCGTTCACTGCTTCAGGTGGCATGCCGAGGCGATCGATAAGGAATACGAGAAGGTCTCGCCAACCGGTCCGTCCAATGTGGCAGTTATCGTGCGCGAACCGTTGGGCGTTATCGGTGCCATCCTTCCATGGAACTTTCCTGTACAGATGGCGGCGTGGAAGCTTGGGCCTATTCTCGCCACCGGCAACAGTGTTGTAGTCAAGCCTGCCCGACAGACTTCGCTGAGTGCGCTCCGGCTCGCAGAGCTGGCAGCAATCGCCGGGATTCCGGATGGTGTGCTCAACGTGGTACCGGGAAATGGCTCAGTCATTGGCGCCGCACTATGTCTGCATCCAGACGTTGATGGTGTTGCGTTCACTGGTTCGACTGAGGTAGGGCGACAACTCCTGAAGTACTCGGCTGACTCCAATCTTAAGCGTGTTATTCTGGAACTCGGCGGCAAGAATCCACAGGTTGTGCTCGAGGACGCCGGTGATCTTGACTACATCGCGCGCCAGGCCCTGAATTGCGTCTTCTGGAATATGGGCGAGAATTGCAGTTCCGGTTCGCGGCTGATCGTTCACCGCAAACTCAAGGACAAACTGCTGGCCCGGATGATTGAGTTCAGTAAGGAATGGGTTGTGGGCGACCCGCTCGATCCGGCGACCAAGATCGGGCCGATGATCGAGGAAAGCCACATGAACAAGGTCATGGACTATATAGAGAGCGGGAAGCGGGAAGGGGCCAAACTGGTGTTAGGCGGTAATCGCACGCTGCAGGGGACTGGCGGTTACTTTGTTGAAGCGACAATCTTTGATGATGTAAAGCCGGACATGAAGATTGCCCGTGAGGAGATCTTCGGCCCGGTACTTTCCGTGTTCACATTCAATACGGAAGAGGAGGCAATTGCGCTGGCCAACGACACTCCGTACGGATTGACTGCTTCGCTCTACAGCGAGAATCTTAGCCGGGCGCACCGTGTCGCCCGCGCTATCAGGGCTGGCACTGTCTCTGTGAATTGCTTCTCCGAGGGCGACGCCACCACCCCGTTCGGTGGCTATAAGCAGTCCGGTTTCTTCGGCCGCGACAAGTCGATCTTTGCGCACCATCAGTATTGCGAGCTGAAGACCATCTGGATGCAGTTGTGAAGAGCAAGACTTCCGAAGATCTGTCTGATGGTCAGGACTATGATGATGTCAGGGTGTTGAATCCGTTTAGGCTCGGGTGAGATTCATTAGCAGCAATGCAGGGTTAAAGGTATGAAGACTGCATCATTCAAAAAGGCCAGTGGATTTAGCGGAGTCTTTGCCGCACTGGTTACGCCGATGAAGGCAAACGGCGAGGTTGACTACGGTCGGTTGGTGGCTTTTGCAGACCATCTGGTCAGGCAGGGAGTTCACGGGCTCGTGCCGCTGGGCAGCACCGGCGAATACTATGCGCTCTCAGCGGACGAGCGGGATCGAGTCCTCTGCGATACGTTGGAAGCTGTTGCTGGCAGTGTTCCGGTTATTGCCGGCGTCAATGCCGGGGCCACGCGTGATGTTGCAGGTTTTGCACGACAGGCCGAGAAACTTGGCTGTTCAGGCGTGTTGCTGGCGGCACCGTATTACTCCCTGCCGCGACCGGAGGAACTGCTGGTTCATTTCCGCATGGTCAACGATGCCATCGGCATTCCTATTGTGCTCTATAATTATCCGGCCAGGACCGGCGTTGATATGACGCCTGAGTTTATCGAAAGCCTGTCCGGATTGAAGAACCTGCGCTACATCAAGGAGAGTACAGGCGAGATGTCGCGTGTCACTGAGTTGATTCGCCGATGTGGCGACCGGTTCGGTATATTCTGTGGATGCGACACCATCGCGCTGGAGTGTTTTGTGGTTGGTGCGATCGGCTGGATTGCCGGTACGGCAAATGTCCTGCCTGAGGAGCACGTCAGGCTTTATGATCTGGCCGTGGTCAAGCGCGACTACGTTGCCGCCCGGAAGTTGTTCTACGCCATGCTGCCGGTTCTTGAACTCATGGAGGGCGGGGGCAAGTATACTCAGTGGGTGAAGGCGGCATGCGGTATAATGGGCCACGACTGTGGCGCGCCACGCCGTCCGCTCGGACCGGCTACAAAGGCGGAGCTCGCGCAACTGCGGAAGGTGCTGCGTCTGTTTTCACAATCGTGATCGTGATCGTTGTCGCAATAGTAGTCGATTGTGATGACCTGATGACGATAAAGAGAAGAATCGATCACGATTGCGACAACGATTAAGGAATCACTCAACTATTCCTTCACAGATCCCAGCATTGTCCCCTTGACGAAGTACTTCTGTGCGAAAGGATAGATGAGAAGGATCGGCAGAATGGCTACGATCACTGTTGCGGCCTTGATCGTCTCCGGGGTGAAGTTCATGAAGTTTGGATTTAGAATGCCTTTTTCAACCATTTCGGTGCTGTTCTCGATCACAATCCTCCGTAGCGTGACCTGAAGGACCTGCTTATCGTTGTCGGTGATATACAGGAGACCGTCGAACCAGCTGTTCCAGTGCGCGACAGCGGTCCATAGACCTATGGTAGCCAGCACCGGTTTTGAGAGCGGCAGATAGATCCTGAACAGAATGGAGAAGTCGTTTGCCCCGTCCATAACGGCTGACTCATATAGGCTTTCCGGTATCGACTGAAAGAAGTTTTTCATGATCAGGATATTAAAAGCTGAGATCAATCCGGGAATCACGTAGACCCAGATGCTGTTGATGAGGCCAAGGCTCTTGATCAGCAGGTAGCTCGGGACAAGCCCGCCGCTGAAAAGCATAGTGAACATGATCAGAAAAATTGCGCGCTTGCGGAACGGCATGTTCCGGCGCGATAGCGGGTAGGCCGCCATGGCCGTGGCCAGGAGAGAAAGGATTGTGCCCACGATTGTCCTGAATAGCGTGTTGCCGTACCCCACGATGATCTCACGATTCACAAGGACCATACGGTAGGCTTCCAGTGATATGCCCTTGCCGTAGGCAATCAGGTCGTTGTATGCGTCAGTGAACTGCAGATGGACCAGATCGGCAAGCGCCTGCCCCAATGTGGCCGGGTTTCCCGGTACCAGGTGCAATCCGTCGCGAGCTGCTTCCTGAGCAGTACTCATGGAAATGGATAATGTGTAGAGGAACGGATAGACAGTGAGAACTGCCAGTATCGCCAGCAGCGTTATGTTGAACACATTAAAGACATGCTCGCCGTTTGATCGTCTCATATCACCATAGCCCCTGTTCTCCGCGGGTGACGCGGTTGGCGACGCTATTGGCACCCACAATCAGGACCATACCCACGACGGCCTTGAACAAACCCGCTGCGGTGGCGACACTGAAGTCCATTGCTATCATCTGCCGCAGGACGTAAGTGTCGATGATATCCGCTCCCTGGTACACTACCGGCGAATACAGGTTGAAGATCTGGTCGAAGCCGGCGTTGAGGATGCCGCCGAGGCTGAGGATAAACAGGACGATCATGGTTGGCACGAGGCAGGGCAGTGTAATGTGCAGTGTCTGGCGCCATCGACCAGCTCCGTCAACCATGGCTGCCTCGTAGAGCGTTGGCGAAATGCCGGAAAGTGCGGCCAGGTAGATGACGGCACCGTATCCGACGCCCTGCCAGACTGCTGAGGCAATGAGTGTGACGACAAACCATGTGTTATTGGTCAGGAAAGGGATCGAGTTGATATTCATTGAGACAAGGAGAGAATTGACCGGGCCGCCCGGCGAGAGCAGGAGTTTGAGAATGCCGCCCAGAATTATCCAGGAGAAGAAGCAGGGCAGGTAACTGAGCGTCTGGACGAAGAGTTTGTAGCGCCGCAGCCTCACTTCATTCAGCATCAGAGCAAGGGCGATCGGTGCCACGAAACCAACCAGGAGCTTGAGAATGCTGATTACAAGTGTGTTTCCCAATACCCTTAGAAAATCAGGACCGAGAAAAAGCCTCCGGAAAGTTTCCAGTCCCGTCCATTCGCTGCCGAAGATGCCATCAGACATCTTGAAATTTTTGAACGCTATCACTGCGCCGTACATTGGAACATAACAGAACAGCAGAATCAGCAGCAAAGGCGGCAGGATCATAAGCAGGATGTACCTGTGCCTGTAACAAGTCCGGAAGATGTCTGGCGTTTGCAATTTCATGATTCTCTGTTTGCTATCCACTGATTACACAGATTTCACTGACAGTGAATGGGTTGCAATTTCATGATCTGTGTAATCTGCGAAATCTGTGGACTTCTTTCTTCTCACTTTGTCGCTGGTTTGTCCGCGCCACCCACGCCCAAACTTGCAAAGATCTGATTGCGTGCTTTCATCAATTCGTTAGCCTCCCGGGTCAGCAGCGCGCCGCCGCGTTCATTCCATCCTTTCACGAAGTCATCAAAGGTTTCAATGCCTTTGTTTCCGGCGATGATGTCGGCAAAGTAGGCCTCCTGGTAAGTGCGCAAACCCTTCATGTAGCGGCCAGCCGATGGCATGACGTCTGACTTGCCCAGAATGTCCCTTATGCCGAATTTTGGATTCTGGTAGGTATACATGTAGTTTACTTGTTTGCGAGAGCGATATTGGTTGTAGAACGCCGGGTCACCACAATTTGCAAGGTTGAAGAACGTTCCGCCGGCAAGATCAGGATTACCCGGCAGGACCTCCTGCCTGGCAATTTGCGGCTTATCGTAGGGTGGCAGGTACTTGATGCCGCCCTCCTTGCCGAGAGCATTGTCGGTGTAGTCCCAGTGGATACCGCGTCTGCCGATCTTTGACTCAACGAAGAAAGTCTCGTTGGTCGTCACAGCTTCCAGCATCTTCAGGACCCTTATGGCCTTTTCTGGATGGTCCGCGACTTGCCGACCGAGTACCCATATATTGCCCACGCCACCCCAGCACCATGAACCGCGTTCGCCTCTTGGACCTTTGGGAAAGACGCCGGATACAAGTTCTGCACCCGGCGCGTTGCACAAGCCCCTTACCTTGATGGTCATGGAGTTTGGTTTTTCAGGTTCCAGATCAGCTGTGCCGCCAGAGAAGTAGCCGATTTTGCCATTCACGAACTTCTGAAAATGCATGCTGTGATCGTCGGTGACGAAGTCGGGATTGAGGAGCCCCTCAGCGCGCCATTGGCGCAGGGTTGACAATGCCTCTTTTGTTTCCGGCAGTATGCCGCCCCAGACCGCCTTGCCGTCTTGTTCCATCCAGTTGTATGGAGCTACAC
>JBAXMA010000224.1:0-5887 GCA_037134535.1 bacterium | reverse complement strand
GGTGGCGACCAGCCTGCGGCCAACACGAGAGGCAACACCTGCAACAGGGTATCGTCCGGAGTTGTGTTTGAACCGCCAGTTGTGGGCAGACCGTATCGGCGCAGGGCTGTATCAAGGACGGAATCTCCACCTATTATCAAGACGCCGGAGGGATCATCCAGTCCTGCAATCCATGCCGCAACGCGTTCCGCCGCATCGAGCGGACCAGGCGTATCGAGAAACTGCAAGCTATCGTCACGAATTGCGGGGGAAAAGCCCTTCTCGCGGGCTGCAAGGAGATTGCCTTTTGCAGGAGCCACTACGACCTTGATGTCCAACACGGCCGTGCCACGGGCCTTGAGCGCAGCGAACACAGCAATCCACAACCCCGGCAGGTCATCCAGAGGTGCGTATCGGCTGATGGACTCGATCTCCACATCACACTTGGACAAGGCGGTCAAAACGGTGCGTAGGCGATCCGGCTGACCCGGCAAGATGCTCTGAGTAACTACGGCCAGTTGTTTAAGGCGAGGCGACACAGGCTGGCCCTGCCAGCCATACATGCAGAGCGTATCCCGCCAGTGGAGAAGCGTGCGCGCCGTGGCAAGAGCATCGTTTTGGAATGAACGGCTCCAGAAACCCTCTGTCTTGAACAGAAGTGGCACCAGCTCTGCCGCACGCTCAACATCGGGGAACGAAGGTCCGCCAAGACCCAGTTGCGTTTCGAGTATTCCCAGCAATCCGGCCGGGCCGACCCACTCCTCGCCGGCCGAGGCTGGCTTCTTGTTGGCCGCATCGCCGCGCCAGACTGAGCGGTCAAAGGCTGGATCGAAAACTAGTTTCATGACAACTCCCATACCATCGTTAGCGTATGATACTTGAACAGTCTCATACTTTGTCCCTACTGTTCTCAGCTTCTCTTAAACCAGCGTTGAATTCATCTGCCGCAAACGGCACCGAACTCAGAGACACACTCTGAGATACAGGCGATGTCGGCACTTGTGCTGGAGCCCGGCATGTCGGGCAGTGGAAAGTCTCGCCCCGACAGTTCAAAGGCGTCGTGAAGATTGTCGGGCACCGTGGGCATCGTACTTCGATCAATTCAATTGGGATATCTATGGGCTGTGAACAGTTGCGGCACGCCACTTGCATTCCGCGAGCTTTCTGACCGATGCAGTAATGGGAATTACATCTGGTGCATTTGAAAAGAATCTCGCAGCTTTGCACCGGAGCCGCATCCGTCTTTGCTATGTGGCCGGTTGTAGCAGTCTGCTGCTCCCCATCCCGGACTTGGCTTTGGTTCTCCTGCCTTTGGTCTGTTTGTCTATTTTCTTCAGGCTTCGCCCGCATTGGCTTCGACGTGGTAGTTGAAAAGTACTCTTTTTGCTCCCGATCTGCGCCGGTGAGGTTATATTCCATCGCATCGCATGCTCGCGCCAGAGTCAGAACATAAACTCTGAACTCTTCGGATGTCAGGCTCAGCTTAGGAACATTTGCTTCCCCGATCAGTCTGCCTCGCTGGTCGATATGCAAATAATAGAGTCTCGCTCCGCGATTCTGACGCCATGCCCATACTAGCGGGGCCTCATCAAGCGCTTCAAGCGACGCCCGTTTTGCCACAAGACTCTTTAGAATATAGTGGTCATCACACTCCAACACTGAGACGCATTGGACGCGACCGTGTGCGAGCTGAACGCGCACACCGTCGTCTTCAACTGTGAAGTCCGCGCCGCTGACCAGTTGTGACCAGTCAGGCTGGGTCGCCTTGCTCATGGTTCAATTCCTGCTTGAAGTTATCTATCGTTTTATCTTGTCCCGGGAATAATTCACTCTTGAGACGGTCAGCATCGCCCACTACTCGTTGCAACGCTGCAGCCACCCTCGCCCCGTCACTTTCAGGAAGCCCCAACATGGCGTCATCGTCGAGAGTAATGTTGAAAGTTGCATTTTCCCGATCCTCCGTGAGTACCACGCGAGCGACACGAGCCTTCGGATTCGTTGTGTACGCGGAATCGAGTTCGCTGGTTTCTAGACGCCCTACGAGACTGGAAATATGTACAAGCAAACATCCCTGAAAAGTCTGAAGCGACATGGAGAAAGGCTGCCGACGTTCTCCTATCTTGCAGGCACCACGCAGTTCGGTTTCGATAGAGCCGGCTTCGTACCATTCTACAGCGACTTTTCCTGTCAAGGTCGCCTTGAGACTACGAAAACGGACAAGCGCTGATTTGGCAGTCTCTGGAGTACTAGCGAGAGCAGTCCTGTCCCCCTCCAGGTTGGTGGCGTTCACAGGAAATGCACTCTTGAGTGGTTCCGTGATCTGCATAACAGCTCTAATGCCCATCATGATCTCCCTGTCGACGTTCAGCTTCTTGTCGTCGCTGACAGGTGCACAAAGGCTTTCATGCATGAGCCTGAGAAATGTATTCATGCGCTCGAGAACTCTCTGCACCTGCAGAACTTCCACGGTATCTCGCAGATGTGGAAAATAGACCTGGAGTTTGTCGGCCCCTTCAGGCGAGGACTGCAGTGCCGCCATACGTCTCTCTGTTTGTGACCAGACCCGATCAATTCGTCCGACTCGTTGCTCCATCGAGGACGGCGTCCATGAGATACCGTAGTGATGGACGGAAGAGCAAAACGTATGCAGGTCTTCCCCTTCCTGAAGGAGGTCTGTCGTGAAGAGCACTAGCGGATATCCCGGCATACGAAACTGCCTCACCAGAGTCTGATTGATCTGGCCGGACATACCTCCCACGGGCTGCTGCTGGCGCAAAAGTGCCCCGAAGGAGCGTGCTGTTTCCGCAAGTGGACGAGTTCGGGCTTCTTGAACGTTCACGTCCAGAATCAGGTCGAAATGCTCCGAGATCTGGGACAGTTCGTCGAAGGCGCCCCAACCACGCTCAGCAACTGGAGTCTGCATCTGCCGATCAAGGAGATCGAGATAAGCTTCGATACGCGCGGTCTCTAATTCACGTCCGGAACCTTCCGAGTCTTCCTTTGCACGCAGTTCGATACTCCCAAGCCGCTGAATAGTCAGAACGTACAGGTCGATGAATGCGTGACCGAGCCTTGCCGCAGCGGCCAGGAGATTTGTCCTCAGGACAGCCTCGCGACACACGCGATTGAGGTCCCCCGCATCCGTCTCGGGCCAGATTCTTTTTCGGAGGGTCGGCCTCAGTCGAAGTTGCGTGAAGAACGTCTTCAACTCGATCCAATCACCGATCTCCGGAGCTTGTGCGGAAGGATTCTTCCTCGTGCAGCTTGCGAACCATTCATGCCAGAGTGTAGCCGCCCTAGCCTTCAGGGGCCCGTCCTTTTCCTTCATCCACTCGACAGCAGCAGCTTGCACCGCCTCAAAACGGTCGCTTCGCGTCAGCTTTAGGGAGCAAGGAAGGTATTGGCTTGAACGGCGCCTGATGCCGTCCCTGGCGGCGGCAGGATCAAGTGCGACGTATTCCGCGAACCTATCGAGCACTTCACCGGGTGCACATCCCAACAGAGAGGCAACATGATTATCCTCAAAGAATGTGGAGTATTCCGCGCCACGTTGAATAAACCTGCGCTGAATGTTTGCTCCGCTCACGATACCGCGTGGCCCCTCGCCTCTGAAGAACCATGCAAAGAATGAGTCCATACCCCCACGGTCCTCAATGTATTTTACTCCTGCGGATGACTCGGGCACGTCCTGAGGTGTTTCCACTTCGTTCCGTCTTTCACGAGCAGAGATCTTCACCTGCTTGTAGTCGGCGACCACCGCTCGAAAACGTTCCAAGGTGGACGGATGCATCTCGCGCTCAAGCCTCTCCAGTAGCCATGTGTCGTAATAGTCGTCCAGTTTACGTTTAAGTTCCTTCACCGACGCAACACGGCGTACGAACACCAACGCCTTCTCTCCGGTAGTCCAAGCCTGCGACAGCCGCGCCACGACGGCATCCATCTTAGGATGCGGCATTTCGTTGCCATTGAACTTCCTCCTATACGAGCGCGCTAGGCGGTTAACATCTACGACGTCTATGCCTTCTCGTTCCGTCTGGTCCTCCGTCTGCCCGCCGTCGTCGAAGTTTCCGGTCTCGTCCTCCTCCTTGCGCCTGACGCGCGCTGTCTCCAGGAAGCTTTCGAACGAGGCTAGCATCCCCATCTGGAAAGAACGGTTGAACTTCTCGCTTCCAAGGATCTCGCTAACTTTCTTCTGCACAAGAGCCACGATTAGTTTCTGTTTATCGTCGGCAACTTTCAGGGGATCATCGTGTGTTTCCACCCCGCCCTTCCGCCATTCTCTCCTGTAGAGGTTCTTAGTGTATTCATCCCCGGCGATACGGAGGGAAGTCACGCGGCGCACAAGGAACTGGTGGGCCAGTTCCTTTAGTTTGTGTTCATCTTCGAGATCTCGCAGATCCCGGAAGTTCTCGCCATGCCCCAAGACATCGAGCTGATTCCAAAGCTGACCGTAGCTCTCTTCTATAGGAGTAGCGGAAAGAAACAGGACGCGCCGCGCCTTGGCACGGTAGCCAGGAAACAGTCTCAAGTTGACCCGTTCAGTCGGGTGGCCCAGAGCAAGCGCGAGCACTCGATTGCGCGCCGCGACGTTTTCAGAAAAACCGTGCTTCAGATTGTGCCCCTCATCGACTATTACGAGGTCAAATTCCGGTAATCCGCAGCAGATTGCCCGTGCACAGTTGTCCTTGAAGGTTTGTTTGTTCCTAAGATCGAAAATCTCTTCAGAAAGCCATGGCATCTGCCGCCGGATTCCATCTCTCAACTCATACGCGCTGGCTGGATCGACCGCGTCATCGCCGCCTCCGCGCACAGGCAGGCTGAAACTCGACAGCCGAGCAAAGAAGTCACGGTCAGGGTCAAGCGAGGCTTCTCTGACCAATCCGACAAGATTATTGCACAACACGAGCGCCCTCACCGGCGACCCGTCGACGTCCTTGACTCGCAAGTCAGGGAACTTGACGTTATTGGCAACGAAGTTGCGAAGTTCCTTCATCCATTTGCGCTGGATGTTCTCGCGTGGAGCTATGACGAGTACACGGAACCCCGGTTCGAAATGCCTGAACAAGGCAAGAGCGCCAAGGGCGACATAAGTCTTGCCCATGCCAACTTCGTCGGCAAGATATGCGACACCGTGACGACAAAGAATATTGTGAATTGCGACAGCGCCCTCGAGTTGTTCCCTGGCTCGTTGAGGACTCTTGATTCGCGTGCCGAAATCGATCAGCTGTTCCGCAGTCCGGAGGTCAATCATCGTCACTCTCCACAGGCGACGCTTTCTTGAGAAACATGGGCTCGAACCATTCCAAGAATGATCGCATTTCCTCTGGTGACTTCACGACCACAGTTTCCCGCTTGTTCGCGGCAGTTTCTCTGCACAGGCACTCGATAGCCCTGGCATCGCCATTGTGCTTCTGCCAGAATTCCGGAAACTCCGTCTTCACCTTCTGACAGACTTGCACCGCGCACAAAGCCAGCAGGTACCTCTCAACATCGTCTTGCGAGGCATCTGTAGCAGCAACTCGCATCAGGAGACTCCCGATGGAGTCATACTTCTTCCCGAAGAGGAGATATACGGCCTCTTGCTCCCTTCCCTTTTCAAGTGCCTCGCGAACAGAACGTTCCAGACAGCCGAATGCGTGGAAGAAGCCGGCAAATCGGTCGAATAGTGTATTCTGACCGGCCTGCAGCTTCTGAGCGATGACAAGGTCAAGGCCCTGCCCTGTCTTGATAAGCTCAGTTGCTCGTAGTTCAAGAAAAGCGCCGCGCTGTTCAGGTGTAAGCAGGGACCAGTACCGCAGTATATCCTGGACCGAAAGGTTGGCAAGAAGCGAGGGTTTGTGGGACATGCCTTCTTCCTGAACCAGCGCCGTAACAGGATCCCTGTCTTCCTCCCGAACCGATATAAAAG
>JBAXMA010000223.1:0-5912 GCA_037134535.1 bacterium | reverse complement strand
TCTTTACAGTGATCATGGCCGCACAGGTCTTCGGTGGCGATGGTGAATCGGTTGTAGGCGAAAAACGCGCCATGGCTATGATCTACCGCGATTCATACACCGGCAGATACTTCATCAGGTCGTTCAAGTGGCTCTCGGATTAGCAGAGCTTCGCGTATGCGCTTGCAAGGACAGGCTTTCTTCTCTTATGCCCCGAGCATTCTGCCTCTGGTGGATGTACCTGCTTCGACGGGTCTATGGATGACGAGATTCCTGCCGTCTTTGATCCCGGCGCTGTAGGCTGCCTCGTCCATGTTTCTCCCGCCGTTATAGCGTGTTCTTAATCTCGGATATCTCTTTCGGAAGTAGACAAGAAGCGCGGAATCGCCTCGAGTGATCAGAGCCGCCGTCTCAGGGGAAGTGGCGGCCATGGCGTTTCTCTGTCCCGTCAGTTTCTCGCTGACACCTTTGAGGAATCCGAGCGCGTAGTCGTTCAGGGTTCTCTTCCGGTCTATCCTCTTAGCATTGGCCTGTTCATGTATCGACATGTTCAGGAAATCAGCGATATATGATGCCATTTTGACATTCACACTGGTGCCGCTGATTTCAAGTATTTTGCCTCGCTTCGCCGCGGCAGGAACAATGATCGATATATAGATGGTCTCAACAAAATAGAAATCGCGCAGAATTGCAGCCATGGCATCGTAGGCGGTGGAATGGCGGAGCGCTGGAGCGCCGATACACATGCTGATGTATTCGCTGTTTTCCTTCCTGCCGGGCTCAATGTTGTATCTGGTCATCAGTTCATGGGCTTTGAGCATGGCGGCCTCAGCCTCATGAGGGTGGGGGCTTGCTGCCAGGGCGAGAAGTTTCCGTATTTTCTCAACGCGCGGGTCTGTCGCTCCATCATGGTCATGGATCCACTGGTAGATCGATGGAACGCTGCCAGATGCGCGCGGGTCGGCGTTGAGAAGCCTGCATGCCTCCCTGAACTGCGGACCGTGGGATGTGTCGTCGTTGTGAAACGCCTCGTCAGCCAGCTGATGGGCCATCTCGTGCCGCAGGACCTCGCGCATGCACGGCCAGGTTGTGGTCTGTATGAGGCGGATATTCAGGACCAGCAGCTTCCGGCTGCCGTACCATGAACCCCAGCGGTTTTCCATCTCCCGAACTTCGAAACCAGGGAGATGCATTTGTTTGCGGAAGTGCTCCGGCAGACTCCACCAGGCGAGATGCCACTCCATCCGGAGTGCTTGGAGCATGAGGCTTTCTTCCATCATGCACTCATTTGCGCAGATGAACCCGTGGCGCAGCCGCGAGGAGCTCATCCTTCTTCTTCATGATGAGCTTGTATGCGTCTGCCCAGGATTTCACTCTTGGTTCGCCCACATCAACGTTAGTGCTGTTGGCGAAGCAGATGGTGTAATGGCCACCTGCTCGCAGGGCGGCTATGTTCTGTGGCGCATCCTCAACATAGATATCTGCACCGACCTCATCCTTGTCTTTCATGAAGCATAAGTCCCAGTACGGAATGCCGTTGTGGTCGAGCCATTCAACTGTCTGCAGGACGGCCGTTGCGTGGAAATGATGAATGAACAGACGGTGTGTGATGATTCTGACGCGGCAGCCCTCGTCGGAAAGTTTGCGGAGGTACTTTCTTGTGCCAGATATCATTTGCATCGTCTTAAAGAGGTCCCTTTGCGTCACAGCAAACCGGTGAAGACTCTGGTAGCTGTCCAGACCTGTCACGCCCCATTCCTCAAGTCCATACGAAGGATTCTCTGGCAGTTCCTTGAGATCTTTCTCGAACCATTCAGCAGCCACTTCCCGCATGCGACCGTAAAAATCAGCGCAAACACCATCCAGATCAACGCCTATCACCAGCTTTGATGCCTGTTTGCTCATATGTGTTCCAGTTCAGACTTTACCGGCTCAGACACGGACCGATGTCTCTGCCTCGTCGACGATCCAGCGGATGGCTTCCTTTACGTCAGCCATTGATTTGACATGCCTCTGGAGCGTTACGGAGTAAAGTGGCTCATCGCCGTGTGACTCGTCCTGAAAACCGTGCTCGCCGGTCGGCTCGAATCCTTCAGACTTCCAGTCAGGCAGGAGCGAGGCTTCAATGGCGTGTTGAGCGTCGGCCTCATCGGATCTCGAGAACTCAACGCGTGCGTCGCAATCCCAGGATGCCTCCACGCAGACAAGCAGAATGCCGCGATCGAGATCAATCGTTACCTGCATTGCTTTCGGAAGGGTCAGCGACGCCCGCCCCGGTGAGTGATCATCCGAATATGTCACTCCGTATTCCGGAAATTCCGCTTTTAACTCTGCCGTTGTGAATTCCACTTTCTTGGCCATAATCAGTCTCCTGCGTTTTGTCAGTATTTCACTTGTTTTCGGATAGCCTCTTAGTCGTATTTCGGGACTTAGTCTACTATTTTCGCATATATTATCTAATGGGTTAGAAGGCTTGAAATGTATCCAGGCACCACTCGTATCCTTCTGAGACAGCCGACTGACGGATTTCGGTGGGAAAAACAGTGCTCTCCAGACTCGAGAATGCCCTATTTTGCACAACTGTGGCTAATCCTCGAAGTCGCAAGTGTCGCCAACTCCTTCATGCTATGAAGCCGCGTTGAAATAGCTGAATATAGAACAGCGTCTCGTGCATAAGGTGGCGTCCGGCGTCCCTGCCGGACGCATTTGTGCGCCACAGTGACAATGCAGCCGCCAGAGACGGCGGCTACCACCAGGAGGAGGCGCGGAGCGGGCATTCAGTAATAAATGCTGAGGTAATGCAGACTTAAGATGTCACTTTTACTACGCGCGGAGTTTCTCACTCCTTGCCACTCACGTGTGTCCTGCCTGATCCAGTATCACCCGGATCGTTCTGCTCGTCGTCCCCGGCATCTTGTGCTTCGGTCTCAGGCAATGCCAGAACTGCAGCGGCTTGATCGGATGGTAATGTTGCCACTTCCTTGAGATGACGTTCCATGACGCGAGTCCTTTTCTGTGATTCTTCAACAGTGTTAGAAACAGTGGTCAGTTGCTTCTGAACTTTCTCAAGGACGGCACCGAACTTGGTGAACTCCCCCTTCACGGCGGCGAGGACCTGCCACACTTCATGGGCCCGCTTTTCAATTGCGAGGGTCTGGAAACCCACTCGCAGGCTGCTGAGGATTGCCGAGAGGGTGGTAGGCCCCGCCACCAGTACCCGGTATTTGCGCTGAAGTTCATCGTGGAGTCCCGGCTGTCGCAGCACTTCTGCATACAGTCCCTCGGTGGGCAGGAACATGATTCCGAAATCGGTGGTCGCCGGTGGGGCGATATACTTGTCGTGGATGTCCCTGGCGGCCTTCAGGATTGCCGCAGCGAGGGCCTTGCTGGCAACTTTGAGCTGTTCGGCGTCCGCCTGATTGGCGGCTTCCAGCAGCCGTTCGTAATCCTCTTTCGGGAACTTTGCATCAATGGGTAGCCATACAGGTTTGTCGGCCTCGTTGCCTTTGCCTGGAAGCTTCACGGCAAACTCCACCTGTTCGCCGCCATCCTTGGGCTTCACGTTCCTGGCAAACTGGTCAGGGGACAGAATATCTTCCAGAATGGCTCCGAGCTGATACTCGCCCCATGTTCCGCGTTCCTTGACGTTTGTGAGCACCCTCTTCAGGTCACCAACGCCGGTGGCCAGACTTTGCATTTCGCCGAGGCCCCGCTGCACTGCTTCTAGCCGATCGCTTACAAGCTTGAATGACTCTCCTAGCCGCTTCTCCAGGGTGCTCTGGAGTTTCTCGTCAACAGTCTGACGCATCTCGTCCAGCTTCTTCTCGTTGCTTTCCTGAATGTGACGGAACTTCTGTTCCAGGGTCTCCCGTGACTTCTCCTGGTCCTGCCGGTTGGATTCGCTCAGCCTGGTGAGCGCCGTAACCACATCGACCAACTGCTTGCGTTGCTCGGTCAGCATCTTCCCGATTTCGACACGCGTTGATTCAGCAGATTCGGCGGTGGCTTTGGTCAGCCCTGCGAGAAGCTCCTTCTGGTCATTGCCGAAAGTGCTGACGGTCTTAACCAGCAGTTCATTGGCTTTTGATTGAGCGGCTACGACCTCCTCGCGCAGGTTGCGGGCCTGGTTTGAGGCCTCCTCGCGTGAGCCACGGAGTTCGTCGCGGAGTACCAGGTCAAGCCCGGTTCCGGTTGGTTTCCCAAGCCGCAACAGGACCATGATGCCGACAAGCAGGCCTGCAAGCGTGAGCGCTAGAATGACCATTGAAATGGCGCCTGTCATGTGGTTGCTCTCCACGCTTACCGGGCGGTTCCGGCCTGGCTACTTCTTCTTCTGACGTTCCGGCCAGGTAGCCTGATTCATCCAGATCTCGTAGACGACTGTCCCTTTTTCGCCCGACGGGTATGATGAAAGGGCAGCGCCCTTGATTACCTCGGCTGCACTTCCGCCCGGGGCGATCCAGCCCACAGACAAGTTCGCACCACCCGTGCTCTGTTTGTGCACTGCCTCGATGTAGTACTTCTTTCCGGCCTCGAGACGGACGGGTTTTGACTTCTGCGATGGTACCTTGTTGAAGTTCAGGGGTTCAGTCCACTCCGGGACGTTGGCGATCAATGCCTTGTTCTTCGGGTCAGCATCTGTGCTCAGGAAGAGCTTGGAGTTGTCGTCGCTGGCGATTGCGAAGACATATTCGCCGGACTGCGGCGGGTAGACGAAAGCTGCAACGCGGGCGCCGTAATTTTCGCCGATGCTCGTTGAAAACTCAAACGATTTAAGCGCAGACTTCTGGTCCGGCTTGGAGTCGAGCGGAATAGTTTCGATCGTCTGTTTGCCGGCCGCAGCCTTCTTCTCCTCATCAGCCTTCCATTTCCCTTCAGCCAGTACTCCGCCGGTTGTGTATTTCAGGACAAAGTTCACTATCGGCGTGGGGTCGGGGAGGCTGTGAGGGCGGTGCCCGGCTTTCGGTTTCCTGATCAACTGGACCACGCCACCAAGTTCCTTGTAGCGCGTTTCGAGGAGCAGAGAGTTTGACTCGATCGGCACAACCCAGTCGTGCATGTCACCGCAGACAACGAAGATTGGAATCTTTGCCTTGGCCAGTGGCGCAAGATTGTCGATAGGATTGCCTTTGTAGGCCCGAGCCTGTTCGTCGGTCATACCATAGGCATTGAGGCAATCTCTCCAATCTCTGCCTGATGCCCTTGTCCTGCCACCACCACCTGGCCACATTTTGAAATCGCATACCGGCGCGTCCAGATATAGGCAGGCAACCCGATCAGGGTGACGAATTGCCCAGTTGAGTGCATACAGGCCGCCACGGCTGAAACCTTCCAGCACGGTCTTGGCGTTGAGCCCGTATGTCTTAGTGACGTGGTCGTAGAACTTGTCCATTGCATCGAGAGCAACTGGTGCGCCGAAAAGTCCACCCACACCGATATATGCAACATATACGCCTTCGTTGAGAAGGGCGATGTCGGCCTGCGGATCGATCCCGAAGAATTCCGTACGCCAGATCCAGTGTTTGCCAGGTGCAGGCTTCTTGGGTACTACGAGAAGTGCACCCCGGCCCCCGACATTGAAGTCGATCTGCTCATAACCATTCCACTCGCCGCCTTTCGCTGTCTCCGGGCATGTGGTGATCAAGACGCAAAGCGCAATTGCCAGGAGCGATCCTTGGCGAATGAGCTTGCCAGGCGTTTTGCATGTCTTGCCCTTGTGTGTATCGAGTTTTCGACCTGCAGTACCTGGTTTAGTGAGAATCATGCCAACGCCTCCCTGTTGTTTTTGACCGGCAAGTCGGACCCCGTGAAATAGTCACTGCAGGAATATATGTTGTTGCTCACACAAAAGCAATGCCGCACCTTTGTCATTGGCGGCGAGGGGCGCATCTGCGATTTGGTGCAGTTAGGCCGCTAGGAGCGAGGCGACCTCT
>JBAXMA010000222.1:0-5915 GCA_037134535.1 bacterium | reverse complement strand
GATCAAGGCTGTGCATATGGCAGCCGGCCGATCATGATGACGTTCGACGGGGAACGGATTGATGTGCGCGAGTTGAGTGTTGCGAAAGATATGTTCTTTGTAATCGTTGATCTGAAGGCGACAAAGGATACCAGGGAGATACTTAACAGCCTTAACCAATCCTACCCGTTCGGGCAAAGCGCGATGCAGAAAGATGTCCAGAAGTACCTTGGTCCAATCAATGCCAGGATTGTCAGCGATGCTGCTGCCGCACTTAATGCTGGCGATGCGGAGCAGGTTGGTAAACTTATGAAGGTCGCTCAGGTCGAATTTGACAAGCACCTCATTCCGGCCTGTCCTTCGGAATTAACATCTCCTGTTCTGCACAGGGTTCTCGGATATCACGCGATCCAGCCATACATTCTCGGCGGAAAAGGCGTTGGCTCACAGGGCGACGGATCGGCGCAGTTCATAGTCAGGACTGAAGCTGATCAGGAGCAGATTTCCAGGATCATTGAGCACGATCTGGGAATGTCCTGTCTCAAGTTGACGCTGCGGTCAGGAAAGCGGGTCAGGAAAGCACTGATTCCGGCGGCGGGTTTCGGAACACGCATGTTTCCAGCGAGCAAGGCTATTAAGAAAGAGCTCTTTCCGATTATCGACAAGGATGGCCGGGCGAAGCCGGCCATTATGGCCATCATTGAAGAAGCTGTGAATGCGGGCATTGAAGAAGTGTGCATTATCGTTCAAAGCCGCGAACGTGCATTGTTTGAGGAGTTTTTCAATACGCCGCCTCCCATTGAGCATTTTAACAAGCTCTCGAAGGAAAACAGGGAATACTGCGAGTACCTGATGGAACTTGGGCGCAAGATATCGTTTGTTACCCAGGACGTGCAGGAAGGCTTCGGGCATGCGGTGTATGCTGCCAGAGAGTGGGTCAATAAAGAGCCATTCCTTCTCCTGCTGGGAGATCACCTGTACTCGTCTGAGACCAATATCTCGTGCGCGGGACAGATCATTGAAGCTTTCAATATGGCGAGACACAGTGTAGTTGGATTGAAGGCAACTCCAGGAGAGGAGGTTCGCAATTTCGGTTGTGTTACAGGAACCTGGGTTAAATCTGGTTCGGAACTGGCGATCACAGAATTTGCGGAGAAACCGGATCTGGAATATGCAAAGAAGCACCTTTACGTTTCGGGGATGCCTGAAAATTCCTTCCTGACGGTCTTCGGTATTTATGTCCTGCAACCTGAGATTTTCGAGTACCTGGAGGAGAATATCAGGAACAACGTACGTGAGAGCGGTGAATTTCAGCTGACGTCATGTATTGACCGGCTCAGGCAGGAGCAGGGCTTCACAGGTTATGTGGTCAAGGGCCGGCGTTTTGATATAGGTTTGCCGGAAAGCTACCGGCAGGCGGTAATAGACTATCGAAAGACATGACGGATTGACATGCACTTAAGGTACGAGGACGTTCAGGGAGCCGACAAAGTTGTAGAGTTGGGGCCTGATCCGGTTATCATCGGGCGGACTCCTGAATGCGACGTGACTTTGAATGATGAACGTGTTTCCAGGCATCATTGCGAGATCAGGTTCTGGGACAGCGTCCATGTGATCAAGGACCTTGAGTCGCACAACGGCACATTGATTAACGGGGTTGGATTGAAGTAGCCGTGCTCAAGCCGGGTGACGAGATCAGCGTGGGTGGTGCGATCATAGTTGTTGTCGAGAACGATGCCGGCGACGGCTAAACGAGTCGATTAGTTGCCCCAGAGAATGCATTGAACCTTTCGTAACGCGGTGTTCGTCCGTTGCCCGTAACGAGAGCATTTGCATAATGCAAGGGAATCCCAATAAGGCTATTGACAGAGGATCATGCGCGGGGAAGATTGCGACTTTGTGGGCCCGCGCAAATGTGTTGACAGGGAGGCACTCAGCGCAAGATCTTGAGCGAAGACCAGAAAGGCATCGCGTGCGTGAGGGAATTCTGGCATACTGTACGAGTCGTGGGGGAAAGTATTGGGAGGTGCTGAGTGCGAGTCTATCTGGACAACTGCTGCCTGAACCGGCCTTTTGATGGGCAGGACCAGACTCGGATTACGCTGGAAACTGAGGCAAAACTCGACATTCAAGGTCAAATACTGGCCGGCAAACTGGAGCTCGCATGGTCCTATATTCTGGATTACGAGAACCACGCCAATCCTTTTGAGGAGCGCCGCGCGGCAATCCGGCAATGGCGGAGCCGTGCAGTCGTCGATGTCGTGGAGAATGCGACGGTTCTGGCGAAGGCGGCTCAGCTTGTGGCCGCAGGTCTGGCCAGCAAGGATGCGCTTCATGTAGCCTGTGCGGAGTTTACCAAATGTGATGTATTCCTTACTACGGATGACGATTTACTGAAGAAGGCGAACAAGATTGAGGGTGTCAAGGTTCTGAATCCGACCAGTTTTGTAATCGGAGGAAGCAAATGATAACTGATACTGAAATAAAGCTGGAAGGTCTCAGGGCCCTTACAATCGCACTTGGCGACGTGCAGGCAGAGAAGTTCATAGCCCTGATATTGCGCGAACCTTTCGACTATACAAAATGGCGGCAGAAGCTCTGGGTTGATCGAACCGTCGAGGACATTAGCAAGACCGCTATGAAGCTCCGGTCGGCGCACTGAGCGAATTGGTGTTTGTTGTACCGGGTCCGACTATCTGTTCTTTGAAAATCATGCTCCGGGCCATGTTCGTGCTGCGGTTCTATCTGTGGCAATGACCCTGTCAATAACTTTGGTTTAGTAGCCCATGCCTTAGCCCATGGGATGAGTTCTCTTGTGGACCAGGCGCAGGTCGCGAATGGCCAGATGGATGTAGGTTTGGGTTGTGGAAATGTCCGCATGGCCCATCATGTCCTGCACATGGCGCAGATTGGCACCATTCTGTATGAGGTGTGTTGCAAATGCGTGTCTGAATGCATGAGGCGAGATCTTGGCGGCCGTCATGCCGGCTGCTTTGGCATGTTTGCCAATGATTGATAACACAGAATTCTTTGACAGCTTCCGGCCCCGCTTGCTGAGAAAAAGGACGTCTTCGGGTGTTTCGGGCCCGACGAGCCCATGGCGTGCGTGTTTCAGGTAGCGACGAACGAAGTGGATTGCAATCTTCCCGATCGGGACAACCCGATCCTTTTCTCCTTTCCCGTTCCAGACAGTGAGGCGGCAGTCACTCATGTTCACCGCGTCAATTGTGAGGTCGATCAGTTCACTTTTCCTGAGACCGCACGAATAGAGCACCTCCATGATAGCCCGGTTCCTCCAGCAATATGAGCGCGGGCATGGCGACTACACGAAAGAACGAAAGCGTATCTTTGCCGGCATGACCGTGGACGACATTATGAGCGCGATTCAAGGCCACCGAGCACGCCGACGCTAATACCGGTCTCTTTCTCCTCGTCGCACTCGCTGGAATCAGGCACATTGTTCGTTGAAAGCGAAGTTCCGGGCCGTGCTCGTGTCATGGTTCTATATGCGGAAATGACCAACAACCTGTTCCATAATGTCCGGTTTGCGATGGCATGCATTCTATCTGCGGGCATGCTTGTGTTGAGCGGGTGCGCATCACATATGCTGAAGCGGGACGATTATGAACCCAGCCTGCGAGCTTTGTCGTTGAATGCGCCTGATGAAGCCCTCACTGAGTTTCCAAAAGGTGAGGAGGGCGGCTTCATTACGAGTTCGGAGAAGGCGTATCTCAGTCTGGTTGCGGCCAAGCCTGAGACAGCGGCATTGCAGCGGCATGCGGCGACGCTCGAACAGCGCATAAGGTTCGACGTCTCTGATGAATTGCGCCATTTCTTCTATGCGCAGACCGGGGACGGCTATTACGCGTCAGAGCATGAGGTGATCTGGCTCCACCTGCTGCTGGGCTGGGCATATTGCCAGCGCGGCGAATATGAAAGCGCAGCAATTGAGGCTAGGAAGTCAGCGAATCTGCTCAGTGTGCCGTGGAGTAGCGAGGGTTACTTTGATGACCCTGTGCTCCGCATATTTCTGGCGTCCATATGGGCCATGTGCGGGATGTGGGATGATGCGGCTGTCGATTTCCGGGTCGCGGCTGACATGGACAAGTCGCTGGTGTGGGCGCGAGAACTTGGCGACATGAAGCAGCCGCCGGAGCATCTGGCTTTCGTGCTTGGCGGGATCGGGCCGGAAACTTACTGGGATCCACGCAGGGATTTCAATCTCATGCACGGACTCAGGCATGTGGGTTTCCGGAACACCGGGTTGAGAAGCAGCGGCTATTTCGTTGACGCGGGAGGTCGCAGGTTTGAGGCCTGTCTTTCACCGGGCTCGTTGACATGGTACGAACGGCATTGGCGACGGAATAATGCGATCAATGATCTCATCACAGACTCCCAGTACTTCAACCGGATGCTCGGATCCTCATCGCTGATGGCGGCTAAGGTCGGTGCCGGTGTTGGCGCTGGTGTTGGACTATGCGCACTGATTGTCAGCGGCGGCGCAGGTATAGCCTATCTTGGTGCGCTGGCAGAATCAGGAGAGCTGGCCGGGCTTGGAGTGCTCGTTGCAGTCACCGGTCCCGTAGTTGGATATTCCTATGCCTCAAAATCCACATCTGCCGCTGTTGACAATTTCAAAGAAGACATGGACACATCCGCGTGCTACCGGTTCGTCCGGTTCCTGCCCGAGTACATCTGGGTTGGCTGGACCAACGGGGAATTGCGGTATCCTCTGACCTTTCAGACCGAACGTGCCCGGAGCAGGGCAATCAATCCCATATCGATCCGACCGGGAACGGTATCCATAACGCATTTTGCCGATGTCGCGCCTGATCGGCCAGCGCAGTCAACGGACGCACCGAATGAGCCGGTAAACGGGGATGTTATCAATAGTCAGCCTTTGGTAACCGTCCCTGGCGGAAAGAGCACCAACACAACGAATTCAGCGCAGTTACAGCTCTTGCTTGATACCTATCATTGAAAGAAACACTATTTATCGACACCGGTTCTGTCCATTTCGAGAAGAATCTTCCGGAACTTTGAACTGTATTCGGTTGCGCCCCCGAGTGACTCGGCCTTCTGGAGGAACTTTGTCGATGCCTGGTTGTCGCCGGTGAGTGCGCTGCAGAGTGCGAGACCAAGCCAGGTCTCAGGGTCGCCGTCGTAAAGTTTGAGAGACTCCACAAAGAGGTTCCTGGCTTGATCAAATTGCTTCGCCCTGAGCATGCCGAATCCGAGATTAGTTCTAGGTTTTGAGTATCCCGGCGAGGACTTGATCGCCCTGGCGTACAGCTCATTAGCCTGTTCAGGATACCCTTTAATCTCCGCATAAGCGCCCAGCGCATTCAGGGCTTGTGGATTTGATGGGTCCTTCAGCAGGACGGTGTCATAGCACGACTTGGCCTTGTCGTAGTTCTTCTTCTGCCAGTGGCAGTTTCCCATGAAATAGTAGTTCCCTGTAAAGTCAAAGTCGCTGTCGTATCGGATGGAGCTCTGGAAGGACTCCATTGCCTTATCAAAATTCCCCAGATCGTAGTGACGCTTGCCTAGCAGCCAGTACTCCTGAGCATAGTTGAAGGAGCGGATTCCATACCAGTCGACATAGGTAAGGATTCCGAATCCGGCGATAGCCAGGGCATAGACAGCAATCTTTCGTACTTCCCGGCCGGATATGGCGTCGAGAAGGATGCTTATTCCGGCGGCGGCCAGGGGAATAAGGCCGACTATGACCGGCAGACGCAGTCTCGCGCAGATGAAGAACAGAACGAGTCCGCCCATGAACGTTAGAACATAGAGGTTGACCAGCGTAGTTGCCCTTGTGGGCCGCCGTAAAGTCGCCATCGCGCCGAAAAGACCAAGTATCGCCATGAAGCCGAAGGTGACCGGCAGCGCCTGCTGGCGGCCGGCTTGCGCCAGGCTTGTGACCAGGGCACGAC
>JBAXMA010000221.1:0-5922 GCA_037134535.1 bacterium | reverse complement strand
TCGTTGGGTTATCTGGTCGGGGCGGAGAGATTTGAACTCTCGACCACTTGAACCCCATTCAAGTGCGCTACCAGGCTGCGCTACGCCCCGCGAAAATTCCGTAAATCCGTGTCATTCATGATTTGCCAGATCCCATCGAATCAAGTGGCGCTGACTATACCCGATGCTCCGGCAGGGTCAAGCCCTACTCGGTAGCCTTCTTTGATTTCAGTGTCTCAACGAATGTCGAAATGGAGGCACCACGGCGGTTGTGCGTGAGCAACTCCGCTATCTGATCCTTTACTTCCTCGTAGGGCGCGGTGCCGCCTGCCTCTGTGGCGCTGGACAAGGTGATGTGCATGCCGAGTGGGGTCTCTATCACATTGCTGGTCACGCCTATCGCAGTTGAAAACACTGCTTCGTCAAAAACCGGTGTCAAGACCCCACGGACCACCCAGCCTATACTGCCGCCGGCCTCTTTTCCGCTTGGGCAGTCTGAGTGGGTGGCCGCCAGTTCGCTGAAATCAGATCCGTCAGCATGGGCATCCTTAAGCCCCTGTAACTTCTCTGTTGCTGCTTTTCTGCCGTTGGGATCACCCTTGGCTGGTTTGATCAGAATATGCTGAGCCCGGCGTCGCTCCGGTTGCACAAAGTCAGCGAGATGTTCCTTGTGGTAGGCGAGGAGCTCGTCTTCAGTTGGCTTGGGTACATTAGCGGTGACTTTCTGAATGAGCTTGTCGACCCGCTTACTGTCCTTCAGGCTCTCTTTGAGTAGTTCCTCAGTAATTTTCTGCTGCTCTAGCATTTCAAGGAAACGATCCTCACTCCCGGCCTGATCCACAATCTGGTCAAGAGCCTCTTCAATTTCATCATCCGTTACGGCAATATTCTGCCGATGAGCCTCTCGTATAAGCAGCCTGACTCCTATTGCCTGTTCCCGTGCCTGGTCACGCAGAGCAGGCATGTTCTCCTTGATCTGCTTAGCTGGCATGTGCTGTGAGTAAAACTGAATCAGTCGCCTCAACTCAAAATCGACGGCCTCTTCGCTAATGTCGTTATCACTTACCTGTCTGATCATTTCGTTCCTCCCGATGTGAGTGTGGAGCTGTCAGCACTTTTCATTGTTTGCAGCAACCGCAGGATATCCGCGGGCTTTGTATCAATTTCGACTTTAATGCTCTTAACCGGGACCCGGTGTCGCCGGTAGTACGCAATCAATTGTCTGGTCCTCTTCTTGAAAACTAAGAGCTTTGCAGCTATATCGGCCCTGCTGTCATCTATACGGTCAGTCCTGTCTCCGCCGGCATTGCAGGCAATGCGATCAATCACGCAGCGTCCAGAACAGGAAAGAAAGACGACAAGGCCGATATCAAACATGGCACCGATGCCCTTTGCCTGTTGAGTATGACGGGGCAGACCGTTCAGCACAATGATGTCTTTCTTTCTCGTATGAGCTCGGGAAAGAAAACATGTCAGCGTCTTCATAGCAATACCAAACTGCCGGTCATTCAGGAGTGCCCCGGTAGATAGCACGAGCCGGATGACTGAGATATCCTCTTTTGTGAAGGGTTTGAGCGGCTTTTTTGAAGCGACTGCGCGGCGGAGCTCCGCGCCGAAATCGAAATGGTGACATCTTCTTCTCCATAGTCCGCACTGAGACAGCAACTGGCCAAGAGGGGTTTTGCCCGAGCCGGTGGGACCAAGGAGAAGAATTGCAGGCTGTGAAGGTTCGTGAGCCATACGTGTAATCCGTGGTTAATCCGAGATGATCCACGCTTCTCTCTTTCTCGGGCCATCAAATTCACAGAAGTATATCCCTTGCCAAGTACCGAGGCGCAGCCTTCCGTCCTCTACCGGAACACGAACCGATGACCCCATGAGGCTGGCCTTGACGTGTGCAGCGGCATTGCCCTCGGAGTGAGCGTAGCCGGCATTCCACGGAACAATACGATCCAGTGTGACTGCGACATCTTCCATTACATCAGGGTCGGCATTCTCGTTGATGGTGACACCAGCGGTTGTGTGAGGTATGAAGACAGTAAGTAGACCATTCTTCAATCCGGCGTCAGTTGCGGCCTGCTGAATATCGGTGGAAATGTTCACGAAATCGGTTCTTTGTCGCGTGTTGACGATGAGCTTCTTCATGTTTTCCTCCTGTTGACTTCAATCAACCTATAGTGACGTATCGGCAGCGTGCGGTCAATCTGGATGCAGTTGGACATCGGATCTGAATAATTCCACCAGATTGTGCTTGCGTCCGGGTGAGCGAGTCGTAATACTTCGCGTTTCAAATGGAGGGGCAAAATGGCAAAAATATGTGACATATGTGGAAAAGGTGGCAGGGCAGGCAGTATTATCGTTCGCCATGGTCTTGCGAAGAAAAAGGGCGGTATTGGTTTGCATTGCACAGGTATCAGCAAGAGGCGGTTTCAGGCCAATCTGCAGACCGTTCGGGTCCGTGAGAACGGAAATACCGTGCGGCGTCGGGTTTGCACGTCTTGCATCAAGCACGACAATATCGTGAAGGCCTAGCATTTTTGCCGGACTTCAAGAGTTCGGCAAAATGCTGGAGTTTTCCGCATCAGACTTAGAGCGCGCTAATCTCTCGTCTTACCTCGTCAAGCCCTCGAAGCTTCAGAATTCGGACCATGTGATCGCGTGGTACCCGCATGGATCTGGCGTAGGGCGGAATCCATTTTCTGAACAGCAGTGGTGCTTTGTCTTCCCCGTATTGGCCGGTCATGCGATCGAGGTGCATGATCATGAGCGCAAGCCGGTCTGCACGTGACGGGGGAGGTGGCTCTGGCATGTCGCTGAGGGCCGCTGCGCAGTTTCTGATGAGCCAGGGATTCTTAACGGCTGCCCTGCCGAGCATCACACCTGAACATCCGGTCTCTCGTATCATGGTAATCGCATCGTCCGAGGTTAGAATATCACCGTTGCCGATTATCGGAATGGTCTTGACCGCCTCTACTGCTGCGCGTATTGCGCTCCAATCTGAGTGTCCTTCAAACATCTGTGCGCAAGTTCGCGGGTGTACTGTAATGGCCGCGACTCCGGCGAGCTCCAGCTCTCTTACCAGCTCGCTTGTTAAAATTCCCGCCTGTGGTGGCACGAGTCTTATCTTTACAGTGACAGGAATTGTGACTGCATTGACGACTTTGTGTGCAAGCGCAACGGCGTCGCGTGGTGTTTTCAACAGACCTGCCCCGTCACCTCTACCGGCAATTTTTCTCTGGGGGCAGCCCATGTTGATGTCGATCATCTTTGCGCCGCGGTCATAGAGCCATTTGGCACCATCAGCCATGTACTGTGGCTCATGGCCATATATTTGAAATGAGAGTGGTTCGTCCTCTGCTGAAGTGGCCAGGAGTTGCGCGACTTTCTTTGCTTTGCCAACCATGAAGCTACGCGGATTAACCATTTCAGAGAATGCAAGTCCAAGACCTCCAAGCGCTCTCACCTCGAGACGGAATGAGAGATCGGTGTATCCCGCCATTGGCGCCAGGAGAACCGGAGTCTCTAGTTCAATCTGACCGATTGTAAGTCTTTTATGCATGGAGCGGATTATACCTGCGCGAATCAGCTTTTGCCACATGAGATACAGGAAGAAACACTCTCTTATCTAAGGCAATCACTGCGATTCTTACACATCTAAATAAAATCAAATATCAATTGATATACAAGTTGATATCATGTATCTTGATATTCAGGAAGTGGGTGGGGGTCTTCTGCATGGATGATATCAGGACAATCTTTCAAGTTGTGAGAGACGCACGATGCGCGAAAAGCATGACGCAATCGCAGCTGGCTGAAGCGGTAGGTTGCAAGCAATCGGCTGTGAGCATGTTCGAGAGCGGTCGGATTGATGTGCTGTCACAGAAGACTCTGACAGCAATTGCAGAGCAACTGGGCCTTGATGTGAAATCCTTATCAGGTATGGATGTGCGCCCATTGACGGCACGCTCGTTAGTCCTGAAGTGCTGCACGATAGATAGTTGTCCGTCGAACATTCCATTCACTGTTCAGGGCAGGGTGCGATATGCACCGGCGATGGTCGAGGCGTCTGCAGCGGAACAAACCAGATGTGCCATGTGCGGTGACGTAATGGAAGACCATTGCCCGAACACGGACTGCCAGGCCGAGCTGGTTGAAGGGGCTTTCTGCCAGAGATGCGGAACCGCCTATGTACCTGCTGCTTGTGAAGAACGTGACAATGCGGAGCAATGGGCCGAGACGGCCAGGGCAAGAATTTCAGAGCTGATGTCAATGGCTCAAACAAAGCATTTCGTCCGTAGAGCGACCCGGGCAGTCATTCCGGGCGACGGGCATAATTTGCGAAAGCAAGGAGGAGGGGTTCACGATGTGGAAAAAAGGAAGTAGTGAGGTGTCTGAAATGAAGGAAGAATTTGTCGGAAATAAGAAAGAGAAACCAATTCAGTTGTCTGCCCGTCGTAACTTTGCAGGAGCAATAATTGGTGACAACTGGGTAGCGACTTTTATGGTGCATCTGGATTGTCTCGGGGCAATTCTTACTATGCAATGGAACCAGCAGCCGATAAAGGTTCCGAAGGGATATTGCCCTTCTGTGAAGGATGTGCAGGAGGCGCTTCGCATCAGCTGGAGGCAGAAGGAAATCCTGAAGCCCAGCGGTGATAGCAAGGTCAGCAGGGCCGTCAAAGTAGCATATCACAAGTTCTTTCTGTGCTTACCCGCATGGCGGTGCCGAAGCATGACATTGAGCGCCGAAATGGATCCGCGAGGCCTTTGGCTTGGTGATAAGAATGAGGAAGTGCGGATTGAGGAGAGGCATGTCAAAAGCCTCGAACAAAAAATCACAACTGAAAAAGTTTCACCAGATCTGGTGGTTGTTGATTTTGTGCCGCAAGGGTACACGATTGACGATGGAACCAAAATGCTGGACCCGATAGGCGCCAAGACGCGCAAGCTCCGCCTTGATGCGCATGTTCTTGTTGCTGATCGTTATTGGGTTCGCGAGATACTCAGTACTCTTGATGCGGAAAGTGTAAACGTAGATGCAATAACGTCATCATATTCTACTGCGTCAGAATTGCTTACCGATGCTGAGCAGGCCGGTGATACAGTTGTTATCGATATCGGGGCTCGAAATACATATCTCGGATTTCATAACAGTGGCTCACTGTGTGCAATAAAAACAGTTGAGGGAGGCGCAGATGGCGTGATTGTCGGCACTGCCCGGTCTCTACATCAGCCAATCAGCGATGTCATGGCTACGATAGGGCAGCAGAAGTTTTCGCTCTACAGCAGCGATGCAGGTAGCGCGATTAAAGACTCGCTGTTTCTTTGGCGTACGCAGGTTCCGATGATTCGCAACCTTGACAATGCAGCCATTCCAGTTACAGCAGGTCTCTTCAATCGTGTCTGGACTGAAATCGACCGTCAGCAGGCGAAGAGCAATATTTGTATTCAGAACGCAGTGGTCATAGGCGACGATCCGCTTGCTGTCCGTGCCATGCTTGCCATACTCAAAGACAAGACAGCGCTGCGTTGTCGGTGGGGCGTTGCGCACAATCACCACAAGCACGCTGAAAGCGACAGCTCCGGTTATGCTCACATGGTTTCTCTCGTACGGAAGCATGGCCGGGAACAGGAGTCGCGTGAGGAACTCAAGACAAAGGCGTCTGCAATACATCGTGAGTCGGCGGCTAATAAACTCATTGAAAAGGGTATTTCGGCTTTGATGGCATATGTCGGAAAGCTGAAGGGTGAGCGAGTCAATGCGCGGCGGCGACTTGTGCTGGACACGACTTATTCTGAGTCAGGCGATATACAGAAGTAGTACTGTCGAAAGCGTACGATTCATGGACCGTACGCTTGAATCGGGCTATTCAACCACTGGCGCTGGCACTTCAACCACTGGTGCCGGAACTTCAACCACTGGTGCCGGAACTTCAACCACTG
>JBAXMA010000220.1:0-5974 GCA_037134535.1 bacterium | reverse complement strand
GCGCTGAATTCCGTCTGGGAAAAATCACACACTTTGGAATACTAGGACGTTACGATATTTCGGAGCCTTTCAAAGGACATCTTGGCCCGTCTGAATACAATACCAGCCTCAACGGGTTTTCCTTAGGTGCCAGTATAAGCTGGGACTTGTAGAGAGCCGGTCGATGGACTGTAATCTGTTGTCAACAAGGAGAGGAAGTCATGAGTATCGGACCATTCATTACATTTGTTGCGGTTTGCATTGTTTGCATGGGTTGCGGTGAGAAGGGATCCGGTAAGATTCCGGCAAAACCTGTAGAGAGGAGTGCCAGGCAGGATGAGGGCAATCCCGGTGTTGCAGTGAATCAGTCAGTCGTGACCTCTGTCCAGCCTGTCAGGAACACGGCGACCACTGGCATGGCCAGTGTTGCGAAAGACGCATTGGCCGCCGCCAGAGCTACGGCAAAGGGCGTTCTTGTCACAGAGCTGGCAACGTACGCGGAAAGAAACTATTCGCCCGCCAAATGGCGGACATTGACCGGATTCAAGGCCGCCGGTGATGCTGCGATCGACGCTGCTCTGAATCTGACGGGTGTCACTACCGCCCAGACCGCAGCTACCACGGGGATGGCGGGAGTTGAGAAGAATGCATTGGCCGTCGCTAAGATAGCGGCTAAGAGTGTCGTTGCCATGGCGCTGGCAACGTATCCCGAAAGCAACTACTCATCTGTGAACTGGGCGCTTCTAAGCGGATTCAAGATCGCGGGTGATACTGCAATTGACGCAGCCACTGATCTGGCAGGCGTGACCTCTGCCCAGAACACAGCGATTACAGGCATGCCTGGAGTTGAGAGAGATGCACTTGCCCTTGCCAAGGTAACGGCAAAAGGGGCGCTTGCCACGGCGCTGGCAACGTATCCGGAAACCAATACATCGCCCGCCAATTGGAAGATTCTGACCGGATTCAAGTCAGCCGGCGATACGGCGATCGACGCTGCCACGGACATGTCTCGCGTGACTCTCGCCCAGAACAGTGCGACCATCGGCATGGCCGGAGTAGAGAAGGACGCACTGGCCGCCGCCAAAAAGGCAGCAAAGGATGTACTGACGGCTGCGCTGGCAACCTATACGGGTAGTAATTACTCGCTTGGCAACTGGAGGACGCTGATTGCTTTCAAGGCCACAGGTGATGCCGCGATTGATGCTGCCACTGATGTGACGAACCTGACGTTTGTCCGTAACACTGCGACCCTCGGCATGGAAGGGGTTGATAAGGACGCTCTAGTTGCAGTCAGGACGGCGGCGTTGGCCGCTATTGCCGCGGCACTGACAACCTATACAGAGACCAACTACTCACCTGCCACCTGGAAGACGCTGACCGGATTAAAGTCCGCCGGTGATGCGGCGATCGTAGCCGCCATTAATCTCGCTGGCGTGGCTTCCGCCCAGAATACCGCGAGCACAGGTATGGCCGAAGTTGAGAAGGACGCATTGATAGCCGCCAGGATTGCTGCGAAGGGAGTTCTTGATACGGCGCTGGCAACGTATCTAGACAGTAACTACTCGCCTGGTAATTGGGTGATCCTGACCGGTTACAAGTTCGCCGGTGACACTGCGATTTCCGCTGCTACGGACCTGGTTGGTGTGACTACGCCCCGGAACACTGCGACCAACAGCATGGCTGGCGTTGCGATGGACGCATTGACCGCCGCCAAGGCAACGGCAAAGGGAGTGCTTGTCGCGACGCTGGCAACATATACCGAAAGCAACTACTCGCCAGCCAACTGGGCGGCCCTGACCGGGTTTAAGACTGCAGCCGATACTGCGATCGATGCAGCCTCGGACCAGGCAGGTGTGACTTCAGCCCTGAACGCAGGGCTAGGTTATAAGAAGTAGAAGTAACGATCCTTCTACAACACCGACGTCAGTATCACTGCGCTCCGCGGATCGCATGTGACCGCAACGCCTGCGTCGAGATTACAGTGCCGGCTGTCAACAGCAACGGGGAAGCCGTCAGCATCCTGCTTGTCCGTTTCAGTGCCATAGACATAGCGAGCCATGGCTATGGAGGGACCACCCGCGACTTTGACAGTCACTGACTTAATTTCGCTGCTCCGGTTCAGAATGCAGATGGTCCAAGCGCCATCCGGAGTCTTTGCAACGAGAGTCTGGATATCAGTAGATAGTAATTTGTCTCCAGCCAGAATCCTGCAGCCGGCTGGCACATATCGAGTCATCAGTGCCCATGCACGGAACCAATGCTTGAGCTTCATGCCATTGTTCCGGTCCGTCCACATTCCCCAGGTCCGGCCGGGGCCGGGATGGGAGTTGTCGTCGAGCATCCAGGCAATGATCGTAGCGGCACCGGACACAGCGCCTTGTATTGCGTAGTCAATCATGCCTAGCCCGTAGGCGATTGTGGTATTGTACGTTTTGTCAGGATCGGTCTTGTCATTCAATTCCAGACCGGCTTCAGCGACTATGCAGGGCTTGCCGCCGCCGTTCGGATCTTTCTCGCGCACATAGTCCCAACATTGTTTGAAGTAGCCGTGGCACCAGTTATCGGTTAGCACCCAGTCGTCAGCGTATAGATGAATATCGTATGCGAGTAGCTGCCCGGACAGTTGATCCACGGCCATCCGATGCCAGTCCGGGGCATCGACTTGATCCGATCCGGTGAAGAGCAGTCGATCCGTGATCCCGTGCCTCTTGAGGGCTGCATGGACATTTAGAACGCCGTTGCGCCACCGGTCCATATTCCCTACTTCATAGTTTGGTTCATTGCACATGATGAAGTACTTGATGCAGGTGTAGCCTTTCACATCCAGGAGGTGCTTCATGTACACCGCAATGATGTCGCCGTATTTGGGGTCGCTTATGTCTTTGACGTCGGGACACTTGAGCCAGGCAGGTTCGCAGCCCCAGTCGGCCAGAAGCACAGTCATCCCACGCTCTTCACAAACATCCAGGTGGCGATACAGGGCGAGCATCTGCTCTGACTCAAAATCATACTTGTCGTTTCCCCTATAACACCAGTGACAAATCATCATGATGCGTGCGACCGGCATTCGCATCCATTCGATCCGCTTCCGGATAAGGGCAAAGTTTTCGTCGGTAACTCCTGAGCGGGGATAATTACACGAATCCCATTCCGCACCGTATCCCAAAAACTCCTTCGAGAGAAAGTTGTTCTGATCGATCTGTACCAAATGTGACATATGACCTCCAATTTCGAATAGTATGCAACAAGGAACGTTTAGTGTCCATCGAGTAAAACGTCTGATTCGCAATCAACTTCTCACAAAGGGAGCGGATACAGATTCATTCTCGTCCAATACAATTCGAATACTTGTTCAACTTCCTAACAATAAACAGACCCACTGATGCGTTATCCTGAGAAGAGGTTGCAAATCCTGAAGGAGGATGGGGCATGTCAGAACCACTTGAAGTATACGGGAATAAGATTGAGCAGACGATCTATCTGATCAGGGGGCGGCGTGTCATGTTGAGCACGGATCTTGCACGATTGTACGGAGTTGAAACGAAGGTACTGATGCAGGCAGTCAAACGGAATATCAAACGCTCTCATTGGACTTTATGTTCGCGCTTGAGCCGCAAGAAGTTGAGCAATCAAGGTCACAATTTGTGACCTTGAACAATAATGTTCCTCAGCCTTTGGGATCACACGGACCAGAGTCGAAACGTGGACACAATGTCAAATACACTCCATATGCCTTCACGGAGCAGGGCGTTGCCATGCTGTCCGGCATCCTTCGTAGCGATCGTGCCGTTGCGGTGAACATCGCGATTATGCGCGCCTTTATCACACTTCGTGAGGCTCTTGGCGCTCACAAAGAATTGGCCCTGCAACTGGCTGAACTTGAACGCAGGATTGATGGACATGACGGGCATATCCAGAACCTGTTCGACGCAATGCACCAAATCATGAATCCGTCGGAGCCGCCACGCAAGCAGATAGGATTCCAAGTGAGGGAGAAATGCGCAACAAGGTACGGATGAAAGGCATTTGGGTTACGGAGGCCTCACCGGTGAGGAATGTTCGCAGCAATTCAACTTCGATACAATAAAGAGACCCCCTGATGCGTTATCCTGAGAAGAGAGAAGAAGTATTTAACCACGGATGGCACGATGACACGGATATGAGGTGAGAGGCGCATGACACCTTATGTCCTGACATCCGTGAAATCCGTGGAATCAGTGGTTAACTCTTAATTGTCCACGGGAGGACGACCCATGCTGGTAACTGTATACTCAGGCGCGGTCTATGGCGTTGATGCGTATCCGCTGGAGATAGAGGTCAATGCCGGCGAGGGCGACTGCGCGATTGTGATCGTCGGGCTGCCGGATGCCGCAGTAAAAGAGAGCAAGGACCGCGTCACTACGGCCATGAAGAACTCCGGATTCCGGCTGCATGGCGGTAAGACAACCATCAATCTCGCGCCGGCCGATATCAAGAAAGAAGGGCCAAACTACGACTTGCCCATTGCCATCGGGATGATCGCAGCCAAGAAATCAAACAACATTGATCCGGAGAGATTGAAAGAGTTTGCGATGGTAGGGGAACTGGCGCTCAGCGGCGAAGTTCGGCGCGTAAAAGGGGTTTTGTCCATCACGATGCGAATGAAGAAGGAGGGGCGGACGGGCATCCTGGTTCCTGCCGACAATGCCGAGGAGGCCGCTGTAGTCGAGGGAATAGATGTGTATCCCGTGCGCACCCTGCGGCAGGCGGCTGATTTCATTGCCGGCCTGGTTCCTGCTAAGCCGTTCCAGCTGTCTCTCGAAGACACATACTCGCACTTGGCCGATTGTGAGGACGACTTTGCGGATGTGAAGGGGCAGGAACTGGCCAAGCGGGCGATTGAAGTGGCAGTTGCAGGCGGTCACAATATCTTGATGATTGGCCCGCCAGGCACGGGCAAAACCATGCTGGTGAGACGGATTCCGTCGATCCTGCCAATGATGTCACTTGAGGAGTCGCTGGAGACTACCAGGATCCACAGCATTGCTGGTACATTACCGGCGCATCAGGCGCTTGTTGTGCATCGCCCGTTCAGGGCACCACACCACACAATCTCGGATGCAGGTCTTCTCGGCGGCGGGACGCACCCGGCACCGGGCGAAGTGAGTCTTGCACACCGGGGTGTATTGTTCCTGGATGAGCTGCCGGAATTTCATCGCAACGTGCTTGAGGTTCTGCGCCAACCGCTTGAAGAAGGTTCGGTCACGATATCGCGGGTAGCTGCATCGTTGACTTTCCCGTGTGAGTTTATGCTTGTGGCGGCGATGAATCCGTGTCCGTGTGGCTATCATGGTGATCCAAGGCGCGAGTGTCGTTGCTCGCAAAACCACATTCAGCATTATCGGAACAAGGTGTCAGGGCCGCTTCTGGATCGGATCGATATACATATTGAGGTCCCGTCAGTGCGATATCAGGAATTGTCTGCAGTTTCAAAAGGTGAGAAGTCGGCGGTTATCAGGGAACGGGTTGTATTGGCGCGCGGTGTTCAGTCGGAGCGTTTCAAGGGCGCTCGCAAAGTGACCTGCAATGCGACCATGCGCTCGAAGGACATTCAGAAGTATTGCGCGCTGAAGCAGGAGTCACAGGATATGCTGAAAATGGCGATGACAGAACTGCATTTCAGTGCTCGTGCTTATGACAGGATTCTGAAGGTATCACGCACTATTGCCGACCTGTCAGGAAGCGGGGAGATAAAGCCGGAGCACGTGTCGGAAGCCATACAGTACAGGACGCTTGACCGGAATTTGTGGATCTAGGAGATGGTCAAATTTCCTTGTCAGAAGCAATGGCGGGCATATAGACTCTTCTCTGGTTGTGCTAGACGGGGAGCCAGCGGTGCCCTGATTCCTGCTTTCGGGCGGGATGACCTGCAATCCGCTCTAGCAGGGTCGAATTCCCGAGATAGACGCAGGTTGTAGTGTCGGAAGACTGGGATGATGTGTTGATGGCCGGGTCC
>JBAXMA010000219.1:0-5998 GCA_037134535.1 bacterium | reverse complement strand
TCGAACATAGCCACACCGCAGGAATCGCGCTGATCGACAATCAGGTACGCAAGACGGATGCGACATTGGTCTTCGGGCGGGGTTTGGCCCGTTCCATCATCCCCGAAATAGTCGCCAGAACCGACAGCGTCGATTTAGGTGGAATATACTCCTGCACTTCACCATCGAACATAGCCACACCGCAGGAATCGCGCTGATCGACAATCAGGTACGCAAGACTGGCCGCCATGTATTTTGCATACTCAAGTTTGGTGATCTTGCCGGATGCATAAGTCATCGATTCACTGGCATCTATCAGCAGATTCGCCACGAAGTTGGTTTCGGCCTCGAACTGCTTGACGTAATACCGGTTGGTGCGTGAATAGACCTTCCAGTCAATGGTCTTGATCGCATCACCCGGCACATACTGCCGGTAGGCCGAGAAATCCGTACTGATGCCGCGCAGAGGGCTGCGGTGCATACCAATGCGAATCCCTTCCACAACGCGTCGCGCCACAACGTCCAGTGACCCGATCGTGCTCAGGATTTCAGGATCAAGATATTTGGCCTTCTGCAATTGATTCGCTCCAGCAACTCAGTCGCGAAGAGAGACGACGCTCACGCCACCGCGGCTTTTTCGCCACGATAGAGTTTTTCGTCGGTCGGAATGGCCTCGATAAGCTTCTGTACCACGACATCGGTGCTCACGCCCTCCGACTGCGCGGCAAAGTTCAAACCCATGCGGTGCCGCATCACCGGCAGCGCAAGCGCCTGCACATCCTCGATTGCCACGTTGTAGCGGCCGCGCAGAATAGCCCGTGCCTTCGCGCCGATGATCAGATTCATGCAGGCACGGGGCCCGGCACCAAACGACACCCAGTCGTTGATGAACGAGGGCGCTTCAGCATCAGGCCGCGTGGCACGCACCAGGCTGGCCACGTACTGGAAAATGTGATTAGCCACAGGTACGCGACGTACCAGATCCTGCAGCTGCAGTATCTGTTCTTTCGACAGTACATGCTTCAATTCAGGTACAGTGACACCTGTCATGCTCTGCATAATGGCAATTTCCTCGTCGCGTGACGGATAGCCCACCTTGATCTTGAACATGAAACGGTCGAGCTGGGCTTCCGGCAGTGGATAGGTGCCTTCCTGCTCAAGCGGGTTCTGGGTTGCCAGGACAAAGAAAGGCGGCTCGAGCTTATAATCCTCGCTTCCTGCCGAAACCATTTTCTCCTGCATTGCCTCGAGAAGAGCCGCCTGAGTCTTGGGCGGCGTGCGGTTGATTTCGTCGGCCAGCAGGATATTGGAAAAAATGGGACCCTTATTGAACTTGAACTTGCGCTCACCGGTTTCGGGGTCATCCTGAAGAACTTCCGTCCCGGTAATATCGGACGGCATAAGGTCGGGCGTGAACTGAATGCGGTGAAACTTCAGCGACAGAGTCTGAGCGGTCGAACTGACAAGCAACGTCTTAGCCAGTCCAGGTACGCCCTCAAGCAACCCGTGGCCCCTGGAAAAGATACAGATCAACACTTCGTCGATCACCTGCTCCATTCCAACAATGACCTTGCGCAACTCGCCAATCAACTGCTGACGCGCTTCGCCAAGGCGCCTGACGGCCTCTACATCACCCTGTTCAAGCTTTCCGCCGATATTGTCTGCCATGATCTTCTCCTTATGACTTCTAATCTGTGCGGGGATTAGAATACGCCGTCACTGAGACGGCAAGATATTTGTTCGGATATTTTGACCTGTCACAGTACCACTGGCAGCCAGCCATGCGCTGCAACTTCCGGCAGCGACCACTCCTTCTATCTATAACAGACCCAGAATGTTCTCTTCTGTAATCAGTTCAGCATCGCCTGCGCGTTCAAGAAAAGGTTCAACGTCGTCTCGAATTCTGGCCATGTCCAGTACTGCGAGCCGTCGTTTGATATGGTCCGGCCAGTCCGCAGCCAGCATAGCGTTTTTGCCGTGAGTCTGATCCAGTGCATTCTGAAGCAGCACAAGATTTGGAGCAATTGGCGGTCGCAGTGCTCGATACCACACAAGATCATACCAGTCGCGCCCTTTGGGGTACTTCCGCGTAATCAGCGCATGAAGCTTGCCAGCCATGAGCGATGGTTGATCATGATGACAAACGACGAACAACCTATGTTTCTCAATGACCTGATTCCGCAGCACTGCCCCGGCCGGAGGCTTCGTGTCGATCTCCATCTTGATTGATAGTTTCTGATCTGCCATCGCCGCCAACCCTGTTTCCTTCAGGATCAAACCAATTCTGATCCACGCAACATGAACAGTTTTGCGATCATTAAGGCTTACCGTGGGATTGAATCCGGACAGGGAAAGATCACGCTTAACTTTCGTCATCCAATCGACCGGCTCATACCCCGCGCATTGCCCAAGCGAAAAGTCGAGATCTTCCGAGAATCGCGGCAGCTGATACAGAAAACGCAGAGCCGTTCCTCCAACGAAAGCCAGACACTTGAATGCCTCGCTTTCGTGTAGTGATCGCAGAACCAGCCCTTGTAGATATTCTCTTAGAATATTAAGGCGTTTTGCGGGATTATCCACACTTCGCGCCAATGCTACGGCTTCATCATTCATAGCACTTTGACTCCCTTGTATTCCGTCTTTACGAAAGCCCTCCACTGGACGACTGCACGAATGAGGCGCGGCGAATCCCAGCGTTCTGCAAACTTCTCCAGTCGCGCAAGAGAAACAGTGTCCAATCCTTGAAATCGCATGCTCTCCATCCGCTCTTCGGTCCATTCGCCGGGTTCGCTGTGCCAGAGGTCAAGCAGCGCCTTTTCGGGCGTTGCTACCTGAACGCGTTCGTTGTCGATCTTGACGGTCTCGTAGCCGAAGAAGAAATCTTTCTTGATATGCCTATACCTGAACTTGCCCAATTCGTTCTGAAACGTGCGGGGGCCCCGGGTTGTGGCGCTGGTATAGGTAACAACCATTTCAGGAATAAGGCCATGAAAACCAAGCGCCCACTGAAAACTCAGGTATGACGGTGAATACAACCCATTTGCAAGCGCACCGGCACTGATCTTGCGACGTCTATATACTTCCCCAAGTGCATACATGCCACGACGCAAGGGTACGATTCTGCCTGCTTTCGCCCAGCGGCAAAGTTGAACCCTCAGTGTATGCCTGGGTTCACCCGATAACTGGGCAAGCGCCTGAATATCAATATACGGCATCAGTCCGGCGAGCGAGATAAGGCGTTCAATATTCATATCCGTAAATATACACTAATGTATATGTATGTAAACAAATTAGTTAGCAAGAAGAATTCATCGCCAGAGGTGGAGATCGGGGCCTACTTTCGTCGCCGTTTTCGCAAGCCTCTGTTCGAACTTCTTTATTGTCCGTACAATGCGATAATCCGGCAACACTCTTTGCCGTTGAACCTGCCGGACTTTGCTGATACAGACTTAGCTCGGCTTCAATGACTTGTTGCGGACCTGCCGTACAGTAGTCAACCAGCGGCTTTGGTCGTCGAAAGGAAATTTGTATGAGTGAAGATGTAATAACTCCGCCCGAGTACAAGGCAGTGGGTTTTACGCTTGGCAAGAACTGCGCCGTGTTTACGGGCCATATTCCAATCAAGTTTTTCACAGTTGATTTTCATAGCTGGTACGCAACTGACGAGAAAACATTTCTGCCACACAAGATGGGTATTGATTCATTTCGGATCGTGAAACTTTTCACGCCTATACTGGGCGAAGAGTTTTCTTTCGACCTGGTGGACGTGGCAGGAACTCATCCCCTCATTCGCCACGAAAAGAAGACGTTCGACTTCAGCGGCGTCTACCCGTCGGTCTGGGACAAGGAACTTCAACCCTGGGAGATTCTTGCGAAAGAATGGCCACCAGGCACAATTCCATCACTTCCATTCCTGATCATGGTAAAGAGGCTCATGTCCTGTTCGCACACAATGCCCGACTCGTCTTTTACCAACAGCCAGCTGGGCTGGTTCAGGGATACAGCAAAGCGCAGGGGCAGAAAAGTTATGAGCGAGGCCGAGAAACAAGCTAATCAGTCTCAGGCGCAACCGGCCGCCAACAAAGCGGCACCGGCCGTAATTAGCCCCTCAAAAGCTGCTGACAAGCCGGAACCGGCAAAGGTACAAGTTGCGCCAGTGCTAGCAGGCAAACCGGCTGCGTCGCCAACTGGCCAAACCTACCTCATCGATTCCACCAATGTCTGCCGGAGCTTTCTCGGACCACAGGACGTGTCGCTTCTCCCGCTTCTGTGCCTCGCCAACCACCTGGTAAGAAACACCGCTACAGTCATATGCCTCTTCGACGCCAATACATTCTATGTGATTGACGAGGCAGGCAAACATGCAGAAGCCGCCCTTTACAGGCGCCTTCTTAAAGAATTTCCATCTATCTTTATAGAGGTTCCAGGTGGAATGCAGGCCGACGACTTCATTCTCAGACGCGCAAACACCCTGAATTGTCCAATCATCACAAACGATCAATACAACAAGCCTACTGACAGTTACCGTGGAAAGTATCCGAAATTGTTCGCCCGCCCGGAACTGCTCATCAAAGGTAAGGTTGTGGCTGGCGCCATAACTCTTCCTGCCCTGAATCTGGACATTTCATGTACCGGCACGATTGAAGCCGCCCACAAACAATTGCGCGATGCACTCCTTCGAACGGACAAGAACAAGCAGGGATCGTAGTTCATTCCAGCTGGTGCGATGCCACTCACGGCGCTGTATAATTGAGCAATACGTTGAAATCAAACTTTCTGTTGCATGCCGGGAAAAGAGTGGTTACAACACATCCATGAAAACTATCGGCAAAAGACCGACAAGAGAACTGGGGCAGGCACTGCCTGTCATCCGTGGCTTACTCGCCAAACCCTCAGACAGCGAAGACGATCCCTGGCACAGAGTTATACTCACAAAGTCACCAACATCCGTGCGGCGCGGACTAACAGTCACAGGACTCCTGTCGAGCGATTCAGCGGAAGCTCTCAGGGGCAAGATCAAGACAATGCTTGATACACAATTTCCAGGACGGTCCAGCCGCCCGGTCGGTGTAAACATTCAGGGTTTTGGCTCGTTTCAAGTTTCGGCAACACCGATCCGGGATCTTTCTCCGCTGGAGAACAAGGTAGCGCTCGTCACTGGAGCAGCTGGAGCGATCGGCGCCGGCATTTGCAGGCTTCTACTGAAAAAGGGATGCCGTGTTGTCGCCACCGATGTCATGCCGGACAGGTTGAACATCCTCGTCAAAGAATTGGCCCGAAACGCACGCGGAAGGATTGCCGGTGTCACAATGGATGTCACGGACAAGGCATCAGTGGCGGAAGGTTTTGCGCAGGCGGCATGCGCCTGGGGCGGCGTGGATATCGTGGTGGTTAATGCCGGTATAGCAATGGTTGCCCCCTTGATGGAAATGGATCTGGAAGCCTTCAGGCGGCTTGAGAAAGTGAATATTGAAGGAACCTTGCTTACCCTTGCAGAGGCCGGGCGAAGCATGGTCCGGCAGGGAACCGGCGGCGATATCGTCCTGATATCGACCAAGAACGTTTTTGCGCCGGGCGCGCAATTCGGCGCATACAGCGCGACCAAGGCCGCAAGTCACCAACTCGCGAGGATCGCCAGCCTGGAGTTTGCATCCTTCGACATTCGCGTCAACATGGTTGCACCCGATGCAGTATTCTCCGAGGGGACGCGAAAATCGGGCCTTTGGGCCGAGATAGGTCCATCGCGAATGAAGGCGCGCGGACTCGATGAGAAGGGCCTGGAGGAATACTACAGGTCACGCAACCTGCTGAAGGCCCGCGTCACCGCAACCCATGTGGCCAACGCAGTTCTATTCCTTGCGACGCGGCAGACACCCACCACCGGCGCCACCATCCCGGTTGACGGCGGATTGCCGGATGCCGCACCAAGGTAGATCTATTTCGCGGAAGCTCTGGCCCGGCTACCTAGAGCTTGTCCCATCCGCATGAGTTTTCCAAAGTGAGCGTGTGAAAAGTGGGC
>JBAXMA010000218.1:0-6000 GCA_037134535.1 bacterium | reverse complement strand
GGGCATACTACATGAGCGGCCGGAAATTGCCAAACATTTTACCAAACAATGCTCTTTTGAGCACTTTTGAGACCTCAGAGTCTGCATTGGCCCACGGCAAAGCGCGAACTCGCGCCTTGAGTAAATATGCCGAAAACACTTGAATATAAGGGGTATTGGAGCAAATCCAGCGACTCAGATGAACAGCAGAAAGTGGCGCGCCTGGCAGGACTCGAACCTGCAACCTTCTGATCCGAAGTCAGAAGCTCTGTCCAATTGAGCTACAGGCGCATTGGAAGGTGGATAATCACCGCAGTTGGAGGTAAAAGTCAAGCTGTTGGAGAAAGTGTTCAGCGGTCAGTGGTCAGGCGGTATGACTCACTTGAACTGTTGCATAAAGCCGGCCAGCTGTGTTCGCAGGCTGGCCAGGTCAGCCTCCAGGGCCGCTACCCGTGTCTCAAGTGCTGCTATGCGCCCGTTCTCACCCACTACAATTATACGCGCCGGCTCCGCCGGAGATTCCACTGCTGCAGCATCAGTCTGCACTTCACCTGCAAGACTATGCGCATAACGCTCTCCACGCTGACCAGCCTGGCAAGGGAGCCGATGAACCAGAGGCCCCTCCGGCCAGTCCACAAGCGACTTGAGCACCGCCTCTACCTCTGCCGTGTCCACAACCGGCGCCATTCGGGCCGCGCGAAGCCGCAACTCTGACGCGGTCTGCTGTCCGCGAAGCATCAGTTCGCACAGCACAGCCAGTTGCAACGGCGTCAGCTTCAGAACATCGAGTATCGAATGGCGATACTTGGGGGCGCGGCTTCCAGCTTCTGCAACGGACCAGACCAGCTTTCTGTCCCTCATGGCATCCAGCGTGCGAATCACCACCGTATCCTCAAGCTGCATGACCGGATCACGGTTCGATTTCTGATTACATGCGGCAACCAGCGAATTCAGGGTAAGCGGATAGTACTCCGGTGTGGTCAGCGATTTCTCAATCAACGACCCCAACACCCGTACGTCAATTGCTGTCAGAGGCGGTTCCATTGTTCTATCTGCCCGCTTTAGCTTGAGCTTCCTTTACGACTTTTATGATGTCCGCCGGCAGACTACTGACCGACAACACCCGCCCGTCAGCATAGAGCGCAAGGTACTTCGCAGGCTTTGGCGTATTCGGATTAGCAATGAATGCAGCAACATCTATGAGCAACCATGTGTCCGCCGGGAGTGATCCAAGATCTTTCCCGTTAACTGCATCGTTCCAGGCGAACGTCAGCCCTTTCTTCTTCAACGCTTCCGGAGCAAAGGGAGAAACAAACAACTCTGACGACGATCCGGACAGCAGTTTGATGATCGACTTAGGATCCTGCGCCGGATTCGCCACAACGTAAAATGCCGCTGCCGGCAAGCTCTCTCCCGCACTCTGCACCTGGAGCAATGTGTAGATCTGCTTCAGGTTAGCAATGCCCTTTGTCTCATTAGCCCGGTTGATGGCGTACTGGTAGTTTCCACCGGTAGCCAGTCCGGCAATCAGTGCTGTCACTGCCAAGACCTCGATGAGCGTGAATCCCCGCTTCCCGCCACTTTTCCCGGTATTTGACATGTAGTTACCCTCTATTGGCAACTTCACTCTGCATCTTCGCCAGTATTATTCTTCAGCTGGCTGGACGGTACTGACTTGGCTCCGCCAATAACAGTTTTGGGAGTGTAGGCCGTCTGTGATGTTCCTTTGAGCTTCAGATCAAACGACTTGAGCGATACGCCTCTCTGGAACGGGGCCATAAACCAGATCGTCTGGGCACCCTTGACCAGTCGGATATCAGCCGGCTTCGTTGTTCCCCACAATCCATATGTGCACGGAAAGCTCAGCCAGGCGCTACCGTTTCTGGCATTGCCCACTGCGAATTCCCAGATCGTAGGTCCACCATTCTCGCGGCCATCAAGAGTTGTAAGCCGTACATTCTGTGCCGTAACCGGGGGGAAATCCCTCTCAAAGAGAATACCGATGTTATTGGTTTGAAACAGCAGCTTCCACTCAAGACCCGCCTTGTACTCAACCTTAAACGTATTAATGCGATTGAAGAAGCGTTCGTCGATCATACATGTGCTTATTGTCTTGGGCTCGCCCAAATCAATCTCCAGCCATGCTTTGTCGACGCCCTCATTGACAGCCCATCTCGTGCCGGGGTTGTTATCGCAAGCCTTTTCAGCGCCAAGATCCTTCACCATATTGTGGTACACGGCTGACACGGTGGCACTCTTGACCGGATATGTGGCGCCGTAAGACCGGACAAAGAAGTACTGGTCAAAGTTCACAGTCGAGCCCTTCGCCACCAGTTCATAAATACCGGTCTCCGGAACATTGATCTTCCATCCTGCCCAGACAGTGCCCATATTCGCTGCGAAATGAATCTGTTTGCCGTTAACCTGGGACGGCGGGTAGCTATCCACAGTCCAGACACCAGTATGCCCGCCGAATACGGCCACTCCGCCGTCGGCGCAGAATGATGCGGCATCAACATGAATCACACCGTTAACCGCAGAAAACGTGGGCGGTACAGGGGGAGCGACCGGGGCAGCGGCTTTGGCGGGCGCTGCTGGTGCTACTGTAGCTTTAGCCACCACAGCAGCTGCTTGAGAACGCCATACCTCGCGAGTGATGCTGCCCTTTTCACCAGTCGGATAAGGCGAGAGGTTAACGCCAGGGACAACACTACCGGCCACACCGGGGCCCTTCCAGGCTACTGACAGATGGTCACCTCCGGTAAGTTCCTTGTGAACAGCCTCAATATAGTACTTTTTCCCGGCCTCGAGACGGATCGGGGGCGATTTCTGGGTCGGATACGTGTCGTACTTGCCGGGATCTGTAAACTCACGGTTGTAGGCAATAAGTTTCTTATCTTCAATACTGTCACTTTCGCTCAGGAAAAGGTCCGCCTGATCATCACTCGCAACTCCGAATACATACTCGCCGCTAACTGGCGGATACACATAGCCACGGACGCGTGCAAAATAGGTGTCGCCTTCGTCTTTCGGAGCTTCCAATGACTTGAGCGATGTCACTGCGGTCGGAGACCTATCAACCGGCAACTCGATAATCGGCGGCGCCTTTGTAATGTACTTGGCCAGTTCCAGGATAGGTCCCTGATTTGTGGCCGGGAGTGTCGCAGCAAGCCACCGCATGTGCTCCACCAGTAGGAATCTCGTCGTCTGTAAACGCGCCCCAACGCCTTCAATAAACTCATTGCCCGACATACCAAGCAACTTTGACGCAGCCCAGCTCCGCCCGAAGGCTGTCCGCCAATTGCCATCCATCATTCTATAGGCAACACACGCATGCGCCGGTTGCCCCACCCCGGTTGCCGGAATGCCAAACGCCTGGCAAATGAACACTGACCAGGAAGACCTTGGCCCGCACTTCCCGCCGCCCGCCAGCACATTCTTGTAACTACTGCCGTGAGAAATGGGCGAGTTTCTGCGCCAAACCTGCGTCGTGGTATCGACCACCCCTTCATTCTTCCTGAAGTCAGGGTTCCAGATATTGACCATCTCCCTGCCCCACGTCATGTCAGCATTAGACGCCATGCAGCACGTAACCTGCCGCAATTCCCAAACTGTTAAGTTGTCGAAACTGGGAAACAACTCTTTCTTCTTGTGGGCATCTCTCAGATACAAGTAGCGGGCAAGCGGCTCTTCCTGCTTTTCCGGTTGACCAGCACCCCTGCATCCTGTGCCGGGAGGATTCAAAGCAGTCGCCATGGCAAGCCTGAGGTACAAGCCCTGCCTTGACTCCGGATCCGCATCATAGATCTTCTTCCATAGTTCGAGCGCGCCGCCGGGAAGACCAAAACTGTTATCCTCTCTCTGTCGGATCGATATTGGAGTGGCACCGATAAGGTATAGATCCATTATCCTGGTGTCCTGAAGTATCCACAGAAGAAATGCCTTGTTGCCCGGACTGGCTTTTGCAAAAGCATCAAGCCCTCCGACACCGGACTTCACAAGAAATGCCCACTGACACAGCGCGTTGGCAACGACCGGATCTTTCAAAACAGTCCGCATCGTTGATTCTCTCACCGAGGTCGGCGCTTTCGCGCTCAGCCACTTACCAAGGTTGGCGGCATATGCGCCGAAACTTGCTGAATTAGCCGCGGCAGTCAGCTCTGGAATATTAGGTTCCCATGCATAACTTTTAAACGTAGTCACCAACATCCCGGCGCAAATCAGAATCAACGGCAGCGATACTTTCCAAGATCTCGTCATGAGGTTTCTCCAGCGACAGATTTCAGTTAACTTCAGACATTCTACGTACTACAGAATCAACGAACTAAGCTGATGCAAATATTGGCGAGAATGAAACCATCATTCATATTGTGCGGTCAATAGCAATTGACGTTTCAAGGCCACAATAGTTCATAGTTTTCCGCAGAAGTAAAGGCAGGGAAACAGATCACATCATCGGTTCTTTAACAATTACCGTTCCACTTCAACCGGTTACATGAACGATCGCTGGCAGGGTGGAGCAATGAGATGCAATGCCCGCAGATGAATCTCAAGCCATTTCGGTGAATGAGACGTCAGATCTAGGATGTACGCACTTTCCGCTTTGCATGCTGCAGCTTCTGAAGGAAGCCACCCTTCTTGAATTCATTAGACCATCTGCGGATCGTTACCCATCCGCCGAACCGTATTACACTGTTCAACCATGGTTTATACCACCGTTGCCAGCCTTTGCGGATATTGTGGAGATAGAAAACCATGTATGCAAAGAGAAGAGTGCGGTATCCGATAGCATAAATGTAGTTGAAATTATAGAAACGGCCCATGATCTTCTTGCCGGCCTCGTGCAACTGCTCCGGCGTGACTGGTGAGTCCGGCTGAAAGATGGGAAAATTGCCGTCATAGTATTCCCAGCCGATAACATCCAACGGAAACAGACGATTCTGGGCCTTCAGCCGCTGTGTCATCTCGGTGCCAGGCAAGGGAACCGGCAGCAAGATCTGAACGGTATCCAGTCCTGCCCTCCTGATAAACCTTTTGAAATGACGAACCCGATCTTTGAGCGGCATTGTGAACTCCACACCTGCAGGCAGCGGGTACCCGAATATGAACATACCATGTACGTAGAAACCGGCGTTCTTGTATAACCGTGCCAACGCCACCATGTCCTCCGGCTTGAGGTGCTTCTCCATGGCTTTCAACTCATCCTCGATCGGAGACTCAAAACCGATACAAACAGTCGCCACACCTGCGCGCCGCATCGACGACAGCAACTCGGAGTCCTTCGCCTTGTCCAGACGAATCTGAACGGTCAACTCCAACCTGATACCGATCGATTCCTGGTAGTCTGCAAGCAACGCGCAGAGACGAAGAGCCTCGCCCCTGAACTGTCCGAAGAGATCGTCCACTATGAAGAACCTGCGGGCATGATGTTTTTCGACGAGATCGGTGATCTGCCTGAAAACGCGCTCGGGACTTGCCGGCCGTGGCTTGCCTTTAACAGTGCAGAACTCGCAGTTCATTCCGCAGCCACGGACCCAGTTGATGGGATAAACCTTGATCCTGGCGTAACGGATCAGTGAGAAGTCGGGCAACGGTGCGGTTTCAAAATTCGTGATCGGCGTCCGTTCAGCTGTCATCACAACCTTGCCGTCTTTCAAAAATGCCAGGCCCGGAATGTGTGACTTATCGCCGCCGTTAGCAATGGCCGTGAGCAGGTCCCGGATGACTTCCTCACCTTCACCGATCACCACGACATCGATGCCGTTATTGAGTGCATCGGCGATATTCTCGCCGGCAAAGTGCTGACCACCTGCCACCGTAACAGCGCCCATGACCTTATACTCACGGGCTATCTCATATAGTCGCGGGATAGTGGAAGTCAGTCCACCATATAGCCCCAGGACATCTGCCGGCCGCATAGTCTGAAGTGTCCTGTGATCAGGCATGCCTTCACTGGTTCTCGGCCCATACCGTTTGTAGTTGTTCTCATCAATCACTTCTACGTCCCAGCGCTCAGTCACG
>JBAXMA010000217.1:0-6017 GCA_037134535.1 bacterium | reverse complement strand
GGGGCGAGAGCTACTACAACGACCGCTTGCAGGGCGTAGTTGACCTGCTCATCAGCAAGGGAATGGCGAAAGTGAGCGAAGGTGCCCTGGTGGTTTTTCTGGAAGAGGAGAAACTGCCTGTCGCGATTGTGAGAAAGACGGACGGTGGATTCAACTATATGACCACTGATCTGGCCACGATCATCAGCCGTGTTGAGGAGTTCAAACCGACGAAGATTTTGTACCTGACTGACGAACGGCAGCAACTTCACTTCAACCAGCTTTTTGCGATTGCGAGACGACTTGGAATTAATGTCGCCCTTGAGCACTCCTGGTTCGGGTTGATGCGTCTGCCGGACGCCGTTATCTCGACGCGGAAGGGTGGCGCGATCAGACTTGAAAAGCTTCTCGAAGAAGCGGAGGAACGTGCGCTGGCTGTTGTTCTTGAGCAGAATCCGGAAATAGATCCAGTCCGCGGGCAGTCAGTCGCCAGAGCAGTCGGGATGGGAGCCGTAAAATACGCTGATCTCAGTCAGAATCCGCAGAGCGAAGTTGTATTTACCTGGGATAAGGCCCTGGCGCTTAATGGAAATTCGGCACCCTACCTTCAGTATGCTTATGCCCGCATATCCAGTGTCAGAGACAAGTACAGTGAGCGGTTCCCCGACGGCAAGCTTGATGCGCATCCGATCCGTATTATTGACCCGTTGGAAAAGGGACTGGCATTGCGCGTTGCCCGCTTCCCCGAAACACTGATCCGGGCCGTTGACAACTGCAAGCCGAGTACTCTGGCCGACTACCTGTTTGATCTTGCCCAGGCCTATAGCAGCTACTACCAGAACGTGCCGTTCCTCAAGGCCGCGGAGGGAGTGCGCGAATCGCGCGTTCGTCTCTGCGGTACTGTCGCCCAGGTGCTCTGCAAGGGACTTGAACTGCTTGGCATTGACGCGCCTGAACGGATCTGATGCCCAGTATGACATTACATGTTACAAATTCGACTTTCACGCGGCGGACGCTGCGCCCTGGGAATCGTAACAAAAGTTGTAGACGATTGACGGGGTTTCACCTAGTATGCCCCGACTTTAAAAGAAAAATATGAAAACGACAAAACCTGAAAAGAGTAAGAAGTTGATACTGGGCCTTCCGAAAGGGAGTCTGCAGGAAGCTACGTTTGAGCTTATGGGCAAGGCCGGCTTTCCTGTTACAACCAGGTCGCGGTCCTATTTTCCCCAGGTCGATGATCCAGATATCCAGGCACGCCTCATCCGCGCGCAGGAAATCGCCCGGTATGTGGAACTTGGTATGCTCGATTGCGGCATAACCGGCTTTGACTGGATCATGGAAACTGATGCCAAGGTCATTGAGGTTGCCGATCTCGTGTATGCCAAGCAGGGCTTGCGTCCGGTACGCTGGGTGCTCGCCGTACCGGAGGATTCTCCTATTCGCTCGGTAAAAGACCTGCAGGGCAAACGGATCGCCACCGAGGCAGTAGGCATGACGAAGCGGTTCCTGAAGAAGAACAAGGTGAGGGCATCTGTTGAGTTCTCGTGGGGAGCGACCGAGGTCAAGGCGCCAGAGCTTGTTGACGCCATTGTCGAGTTGACCGAAACTGGTGCCTCGCTCAGGGCTGCAAATCTCCGGATTATTGAGACAGTACTGGAATCAACAACCCGGCTTATTGCAAACAAGGGTGCGTGGAAAACCCCATGGAAGCGGGCAAAGATTGAGCAGTTGGCGATATTGCTTCTCGGTGCATTGCGGGCGACGAGCAAAGTGCTTTTGAAGCTGAATGTCCGGTCATGCAATCTGGCCGCAGTCTCGAAGATTCTACCGTCGCTGCACGCGCCCACAGTCAGCAGACTCGCGGACGAGGATTGGGTGGCTGTGGAGACAGTGATCGATGAGAGCGTTGTGAAGAATATTATCATGAGCCTGAAGCGGGCAGGGGCTGAAGGAATTGTAGAACTGCCATTGAGCAAGGTTATTCCGTAACGGAGGTGGAGCATGGGTTCGATCAGGAAGAAGCGCATTAAGAAGATGTCGAAGCACAAGTACCGGAAGCGGTTGAAGGCTAACCGGCACAAGAACGACTAGCCGCATTACGGCAACGTCGCGCCTTGTGACAAGTACTGTACTGATGCAGCGACCGCGACACGGGCGTACGGTATCGAACACCTTGATTGGCGAAATTAGCCGATTGGTTCGCTGCTGTGTATTGTTGCCCGTTGTGCCCTGCTGGAATCGGGAACGCTGCGTCCTTACTGGGACGTAGTGTAATGCCTTTTGGCTCTTGAGGAGCATGGTGGGGCACTTTCCGGAGCAGTTCTAGGGAAGCAGACATGTCATTTCACTCCATTGCAACGCGCATTACTGTGACGGGAATTGCGATCGCAGTTATCGCAGGCCATGCAGCGGCGGCGGCTGTCGGAGATGAAATCGAACATATCGCAACGCCATCGCGGTGGCTGGCTCCCTCCGAGATCCGTTTTGCAGACGCACTTTCTCACTATTGCCGCGGACTGATTGCGGAAGGGAGCGATTCAGACCCTTCAACGGTAACTGAGCAATTGGAAGAAGCATTCCGTCTTGATCCGGGTCAGTTGGATTTAACCATTCGCCTTGCCTCTCGTTACCAGTTTACCAACAGGACTAATGATCTGCTGCTGGTTCTCCAGTCTGGCTGCGCGCGGAATCCCGACGCTATCGGCCTTCGCTATTATCTGGCCGGTGTCTATCAGATCACCGCGAAGTACGATAAGGCACTTATTGAATACGGCAGGATTATTGCCCGGAATCCTCAGAACGCCGCCGGTTATTTCGGAAAGACGCAGACTTACCTGGCAATGAAAAAAGATAAGAAGGCTTTTGAGGTACTCGCTGGAGGTCTAGGTGCGGTCACGAATTCAGACAGCCTCATGGCCATGTGCAACCAGTTCGGAATGGCCTATCTGGGATCAGCAAGATGGGATGATGCGATCAAGTGTTTCAAGATCATGCAGGCAGTGCGGCCTGATGATCTTGGTGCTTTTCTTAATCTGCTTGAAGCATACCTGAGGAAAGGTTCGAGTGAAAGCGCGCAGGCACTCTTGCGGACCATACCCGCAAAGTACAGGGACAATCCGCGGTTTGACTATGTGGTTGCCAGACATTTTCTGATGAGCGCTTACTACAAGGAGTCGCTGGAGTACTTTGAGAAGGTGGAAACCGGTCGCGGGCCGCTGAAGAGCGGAGAGGATCTCCGTGACTCGTTGTATTATCATCAGTATGGCATGGCATGCGAACGCGCCGGAAATATTGGTAAGGCTGAAAAACAGTTCGAGCTGAGCGTGGAGCTGAATGAAAAGAATGCGGACTCATTGAACTATCTCGCCTACATGTGGGCGGAGCGGGCAGTGAAGCTCGATAAAGCGATGGATTACGTTACGAGGGCGCTCAAAATTAATCCGGTCAACCCCGCCTTTCTCGATACTCTCGGGTGGATATACTTTAAACAGGGCAACATGGGTTCTGCGCTGGAGCAGGTTGAAAAGGCTCATGAACTCATGCCGGCGGAGGCGGTTATCGCGGAGCACCTGGGCGATATCCTCTACGCCATGAAGGATGAAAAGAAGGCTATAGTCAGTTGGAAAGAAAGCTTTCTACTAGATCCTGCCAGTGCGACTGTCGCGAAGAAGTTGAAGGCCGGGGGCATTGATATAGAGTTGCTGCGCAAACAGGCAGGCGTAGCGAAGAAGTCCGGTGAAGAGGAAGAGGCGCCCGGCAGTGCCCTCGACGTCAATTAGCGAATTTGTTATCCGGGATTTGATCGTGATCACCAGCGCTACCAGGTGCTGTAATTACATTGTCTCAGGCGAAAGTCTTATGGAAATATGGCAGCTATTCACCAGTTACTAGCCGGTTTCACGCGTGGCGATGCAATCAGCAACGAGGCAGTTGTCTTTCGCCGGATCTTCAGGTCATGGGGGTTCGACTCAGAGATCTTCTGCGAAGCCAGACGAACTCTTCCTGAACTCCGGAAGGATTCTTTTGATCTCACTGAGTATAAGGCGAAGGCGCGCGGTGATGACGTTGTTCTCCTTCACCTCTCGATAGGATCCCCGGCAAATGAGTTGTTTTCCGGACTGTCGTGCCGAAGAGCCATTCTCTACCATAACATCACGCCGCCAGCCTTCTTCGCGAAAGTGAACCGTCAGGTTGCGCGTGCGCTCGAGTCCGGAATTAAACAGGTAAAAGCGCTCGCCGGTACTGCAGATGTTACGATGGCCGTGAGCCAGTTCAATGCGGATGAACTCGTGCAGATTGGCTATAAGAATGTCAGGGTTCTTCCGATCATACTTGATATGGAACAGCTGCACGTGAAACCTGACAAAAAGGTGCTTCGCAAGCTTGATGACGGCATGGTCAATGTCCTCTTTGTGGGACGCTGTGCTCCGAATAAAAGACTTGAAGACCTGCTGCTGGCATTCTGGTTTTATCAAAAGACGGTCGAAAGCAATTCGCGCCTCATCCTGGTTGGTTCTACTGCTGGTGTTGAACGTTACTATCGTGTTCTACGGGTGCTGGAACGCGATTTGGGTCTGCGCAATGTATGTTATGCCGGTGCTGTCAAGCAGTCGTCGGTGAATGCCTACTACTCGAGTGCTGATGTATTTCTGTGCATGAGTGAGCATGAAGGTTTCTGTATCCCATTGATTGAAAGCATGGTCAACGATGTGCCGGTGATGGCGTATTCCGCCGGTGCAGTGCCTGAGACTCTCGATGGCGCAGGTGTCTTGTTCAGTGAGAAGCGGTTCAATATGATTGCTGAAATGATGGGCAAGGTGGTCTGTGACGGCTCATTGCGGAGCGCCATTATTGATGGGCAGCGTTCGAGGTTGACGCGATACACTTCGCGAAACATGGAGTCTGAACTGAAGGAATGCCTGAAGCCGTTACTGAATTCCTGAATGCTGAATGTCTTCTTATGACCACTATCCGGCAACTTGGTGAAAGAGCGCTGATCAAGAGGCTTGGAAGACTATTGCCTCAGACCAGAGGTGTGATCGTTGGAATTGGTGACGATTGCGCCATTGTGCGAACAGTCTCTGACAAGAGCTATGATCTGGTCCTGACGTCGGATCCCGTGATTGAAGGAGTTCACTTCGCGGCCGGCGAGAAACCATTACTGGTAGGTCGGAAGGCGGCAGGCCGCGTGTTGAGCGACCTGGCTGCAGTCGGCGCTGAGCCATTGTGGGCTCTTGTTGATCTTGTCGCGCCAGCTGACACGCCTGTGACGAAGATCGAAGGAATTTACAGGGGATTGGCTGGCATGGCCGGCCGGCATGGATTGACCATCGTCGGCGGAGATACTGCCGGTGGGGCCTGTCTTGAGCTCCACGTGTTTGCTGTCGGCCGGGTGCCTCATGGTCGTGCGATTCTGAGGAGTGGTGCCAAACCTGAGGATGTTGTGTTTGTAACAGGATCACTAGGCGGCAGCAGGGCTGGAAAACACCTGCGCTTTGAACCCAGGCTGGCGCAGGGACAATGGATCAGGGCGCGAGGTGCTGCGAGTTCCATGATCGATTTGAGCGATGGCATGGCGTCCGACTTGAGGCGCGTGGCTGAAATGTCCGGGACTGGCGCGCTCATTAACCTGGCAGGAATTCCAGTCTCAACAGAAGCGATGAAAGGCAAGGGGGGGCGTTCTCCGTTAAGTCATGCCCTGTTTGACGGAGAAGATTATGAATTGCTGTTCACGGTACCGGTGCGCAAAGCGGCTGCACTTGAACGCGCATGGAGAACGAAGTTCACAACGGTCCGGCTCTCAAGGGTTGGTTCTATGACTGCAGGAAGGGGAAACGTGAAGTGTGTCGGGCCGGACGGAAGGCATACTCTTTTGAAAGATGGAGGCTATGAGCATTTTATCGGCAGTGACACATAGTCCCGCTGAGACCCGTGCACTGGCTTGCAAGCTGGTGAGTGAGTACCAGGGCAATGCCGTGCTCGCATTGTATGGCGGGCTTGGCAGCGGCAAGACTTGTTTCGTTCAGGGTATAGCG
>JBAXMA010000216.1:0-6022 GCA_037134535.1 bacterium | reverse complement strand
GCTCGCGGCTACAAAGAGACGCTCAGATAGGGAGGGCGCGGTGCCACCCGCGCCGGGAATTATGGGGACAAGCGGCCTCGCTCGTCCGCGGACGGTCCGGCTGATCATCCCTACCAACACGTGCCCTCCATCACACAATTGAGGCATTGCCGGGGGAGCGCAATTCCGCTTGAACCGGTCAGTGGATTAGTCTACAAGGTCTTCGGAAGCAGTGACAAGATTTCTGCAAGGAAGGACTTAGAATGAATACAAAGAACGCCACTCGTCTGGCCGGGGTTGGCATGGTCTGTATGATGGCTGCTTTCGCGGTCATGAGTTTTACCGGTTGCGAGGAAGTAACTGGACTGAACGGGCTCTCGATTACGCCCTCGTCGATACGATTGAATCCGTTGAGCAACAGTAACTACGTGGACTTTGCAGTCAACAACTCGGTTAGCAACGATCTTGCGCTGCCGATCATGTGGAATGTCAGCAATCCGGCTCTTGGGTACATTGACTACCGTGGTGGTTACAAGGCCAGGTACTTCCGGTATCCGGCCAGCGGTGACAATGTCATCACAGCGCGCGATCAGTACGCGAACGAAGGCTCGGCACTGGTGAAGCAGTACTAACTCAGCCAGCAAGTGACCCCGCTGAGCTCAACAGTGTCCGCAGCCGCCAGAGACGGCGGCTGCCACCATACTCATTCATGATTGCCTGATTCAGCCAACGCTAGTCCACAGCCGCCAGGGACGGCGGCTGCCACCATACTCATCCACGGCCATCCGGTTCGGCCATCACTGGTGGCGTCCGTCCGTCGGCTGACGGACTGCCGGACGCGTATCTGTTGCGTCACTGTTTCCTGTCTCCAACGGGTAGACCCAAACCCACTCAGAACTGTCCTTGCACAATCCCGCGCGTACAGGATTCATCCGAATGTACTGCGCCTTGAGACTGAACTGCTCATCACTCCGTAATCGATGATCAAAGTAGTTTCTCTCCCAACAGACCCCGGACGTTCGTCTCAAGTACCCTTTCCACGATGCTATTGTGCGACTCATTCCGGGTTCCTGCGGAAAGCTTGCCAATGCATGTAGATGATCGGGCATGAGGACAAACAAATGCAGGCACCACTTGGCAGTTTGGTAATAGAGTTCCGCCGCCGCCATCACAGTTCGTGCTATTTCGGGGTCTGTCAGACGAAAGCGCCAGGCACTGTCGGTACTAATGCGAATGTGGAAACGGGACCCTGACGGGACCCATGACGGGAGTTGATGATGGAGAGTTCCCTTTTTCATTGGCGGTTCTCAGCAATATCCACAGCCGCCAGGGACGGCGGCTGCCACCATTCTTATCATAGCACCCCGGTTCAGCCATCACTGGTCCACAGCCGCCAGGGACGGCGGCCACCATACTCGTCCATAACCGCCTGACTCAGCCAACGCTAGTCCACAGCCGCCAGGGACGGCGGCTGCCACCAACTCATTCATGACTGCCTGATTCAGCCAGTGCTGGTGGCGTCCCTGCCGGACGCTTCTTCGTCCTCACGCCAGCGCTTCGATCTGGCGGACGTACTTTGCAATTTCCTCGAGCAGCTCTTTTCGCTTCTGCTCAAGCTGGCCGACAATCTCTTTCGGCGCCTTGTTCGCAAAAGCAGGATTTTCAAGCTTGGCAGTGACTCTCGCCAGATCCGCCTCGATCTTCTCCTTCTGCTTTTGAAGTCGCGCGGTCTCGGCCTGAACGTCGATCAATCCATCCAGGGGCATGAAGACAGTGCCCAGTTTGCACACGCCACTGGGCATGGCTTTGACTGGCGCAAAATCGTGCAGGATATCCACCTTCTCGGCCCGCATGAGCTGCAGGACCGATTCCATGTCCGACTTCAACGCCGCGGCGCACTCGGGCGAGACCGGTCTGACAATGTAGGCAATCTTGCGAGACGGCTGGATTGTGTAGTCTGACCGCAGTGTGCGACCAGTCCGGATCAGGTCATACTTGTCATCAACATAATCCACCGTGGTCTTATGAATCCCCCAGTCGGCCAGACGCTTATCATCAACCACTGCCGGCCACGGCGCAAAACTGATGGTTCCACCCTCAGCGCCATATCCCATCGCCAGCCAGAGCTCTTCGGTGATGAATGGCATGAAAGGATGCAGGAGCCGCAGCACATTCGAGAACAGGTAATGAATCACACGCAGCACGTGTTCACGACGGTCCTGCTGCGCTTCATACAGTACGCTCTTCGAGTATTCCACGTACCAGTCGCAGTACTGATGCCAGACGAATTCATAGAGAACGTGTGCAGCGTCATTGAAACGGCACTTATCAAGGTTGTCGTTGCACGCTGCCACAGTATCCCTCAGCAGGTAGAGGATATGCTGGTCGTCCGGACTGAGGGCAACACCATTCTTCTGCAGGACCGCCATGCCTTCTTCAGAAGGAATGCCCGCCCTGGCTGTGTCGAGTGAATCCTTGGACTGCATCTGAATGAATCGGGCCGCGTTCCAGAGTTTCGTTCCAAAGTTCCGGCCCAGTGTAAACTTCTCGTTCGACACATAAACATCCTGACCGGTCGCGGTCAGCATCGTAAGACTGAAGCGAAGGGCGTCAGCGCTGAAGTCATTGATCACTGCCAGCGGATCGATAGAGTTGCCGAGGCTCTTGCTCATCTTCCGGCCTTTGTCGTCGCGGACGGTCCCGTGAATGTAAACGCGCCTGAACGGAACATCGCCCATGAACTCAAACCCGGCCATGATCATCCTGGCAACCCAGAAGAAAATGATCTCAGAAGCCGTAACAAGATCATCCGTCGGGTAATAGAAATCCAGATCCTTATTCTTTTCCGGCCAGCCCAGCGTGCTGAACGGCCAGAGCCAGGACGAAAACCACGTGTCCAGTACATCCTCATCCTGCCTGATCTTATCACCCGCGCATTTGGGACACTTCTGCGGCACGCACTTTGCCGCCCATTCATGCCCGCAAGCCTGACAATAGAACACCGGTATGCGATGCCCCCACCATATCTGCCGCGAAATGCACCAGTCCCGGATGTTCTCCATCCATTCCAGGTACACCTTCGTCCAGCGGTCCGGGACAAAAACGATCTTACCCTGTTTCACCGCATCTATCGCCGGAGCGGCAAGCGGCTTCATCTTTACGAACCATTGCGGCGAGAGCCGTGGCTCGACAACCGTATTACATCTGTAGCAATGGCCGACGGCGTGACTATGGTCCACTATCTTCTCAAGAAGTCCGCCAGCCTCAAGGTCCGCCACAAGCTGCTTGCGACACACGAATCGATCCAACCCGGCATACGGTCCTGCCTCGGCGTTCATTTTGGCGTCAGGGGTCAGGATATTGATGTGCTTGAGTCCGTGCCGGCCCGCTATGTCGAAATCGTTGGGATCATGCGCGGGCGTGACCTTGACGGCGCCGGTGCCGAATGCCGGATCAACAAAACTGTCGGCAATGACCGGGATTTCGCGGTTGAGAATCGGCAGAATGAGCGTCTTCCCGATCAAGTCCTTATACCGCGGATCGTCCGGACTGACCGCTACAGCAGTATCGCCGAGCATCGTCTCCGGCCTGGTTGTTGCAACAACCACGAACTCGCCTGCCGCACCACCCTTCACCGGGTAGCGGATATGATACAGTTTGCCGGCTGAATCGCGGTGCTCGCTTTCCTCGTCCGAGAGCGCCGTCTGGCATCGTGGGCACCAGTTAATTATGCGGCTGCCCCGGTAAATCAGACCCTTATCGTAGAGCTGCACAAAGGCCTCGGCAACGGCATCGCTCAGGCCTTTGTCCATTGTAAAGCGCTCACGCTGCCAGTCACAGGACGAACCAATCCGCTTCAACTGGTTTATGATGGTGCTGCCGTACTGTTCTTTCCACTGCCACACTCTCTCTATGAACGCATCCCGACCGAGGTCATTCCGCGTCTTCTTCTCGGCTGCGAGCGACCTTTCGACAACGTTCTGAGTTGCAATGCCTGCATGATCCGTGCCGGGAATCCAGATCGTATTCAATCCCTGCATTCTCCGCCAGCGCACGAGAATGTCCTGAATCGTACAATTGAGCGCATGCCCCATGTGGAGAATGCCGGTAACATTAGGCGGTGGTATCGCTATGGTATAGGGCTTGCCACCACGGGCTGGCTCGGAATGATAAGCCTTCTGCTCCAGCCATCGGGCGAGCCACTTCTCCTCGGTCTTCCGCGAATCGTAATCCTTTTCGAGTTCAATCATGTTTCCGCCTCTTTCGGCCCGCCTTTTCCTCGTCCTTGAAAAGTTTGTATTCGACACTATCGACAAGGGCTTCCCATGACGCTTCGATAATGTTGGGCGATACCCCCACTGTGCCCCATGTCTCCTGACCGTCACCCGACTCGATGAGGACCCTGGTCTTTGCGCCGGTGGCAACTTCGGGGTCAAGAATGCGCACCTGGAAGTCGGTCAACAGCACCTTCGCAATCGCCGGATAGAATTTCGTCAGGGCCTTGCGCAGCGCGCTGTCGAGCGCGTCCACCGGACCATTGCCCTCGCCCACAGTATGGGCAATTTCATCCTTCACCCGCACCTTGATCGTAGCTTCAGACAGACACGGCTCATCGCGGCCGCGCTTCTCTACGATCACACGGAAGCCTTCCAGTTCAAAGAACGGCCTGTGCTTCTTGAGTATCTTCTGGACCAGAATCCGGAACGAGGCATCCGCCGCTTCAAACGCATAGCCCTTGCCCTCAAGATCCTTTAGTGCCGACACAACTGCCGGGAGTTCAGTAGACGATTTCTTCAGCCCCATGACGCCCATCTCTATCGCCTTCATCAGAACACTGCTCTTGCCGGAGGCGTCTGACAGCAGAACGGACCGCTCATTGCCGACCAGAGCCGGCGTAATGTGCTCAACTGCGCGCGGATTCTTTTCAACCGCATTCACATGAAGCCCGGCCTTGTGCGCAAAGGCGCACTTGCCGACGTAGGGCAGCCGCTCATCCCGGCGCATATTGGTCAATTCGTCTACAAATACGGAAACGCCCCGCAATTCCTTGAGATTCGCCCGGCCCACGCAGGTCATGTCCATCTTGAGTTCCAGCGTAGGTATGACCGTGCAGAGATCGGCATTGCCGCAGCGTTCGCCGTAACCGTTGATTGTTCCCTGCACATGGCGCGCGCCAGCGCGAACAGCCTCAATGCTATTGGCTGCAGCCATACCGGTGTCGTTATGAGTGTGCACTCCGACCCGAACCTGAAGCGCGCTGACAACATCCTTGGTTATGGCATAAATCTCGTGGGGAACACACCCGCCATTCGTGTCGCACAGGACCACGCAGTCGCAACCGGCTTCAACGGCCGCCTTTACTGCTTCCATTGTGAATGCCGGACTATCCTTCCATCCGTCATAGAAATGCTCGGCATCGAAGAGGACAACTTTCCCGCGATTCTTCAGGAACCGGACCGTGTCCGATATCATGGCCAGATTCTCGTCCCGCGTCGTACGGAGAACGTCCCTGACGTGAAGACTCCAGGTCTTGCCGACTACAGACACGACCTCTGCCCCTGCATCTGCAAGCTTGATGAGATGATGATCGTGGGCAGCCGGGATCCCGACCAGCCTGGTACTGCCGAATGCAACGAGCCGGGCATGGGCAAGGCGCATCTTTGCTGCCTCACGGAAAAACTCGGCATCCTTCAAAGCGGCGCTGGGAAAGCCGCCTTCCACAAAGTCCATGCCAATATCATCCAGTCTGCGCAGAAGCCGCAGTTTGGCAGGCGTGGAAAGGGAAACACCCATACCCTGGGTTCCATCCCTCATGGTCGTATCACAGATCTCAACTTTTATTGTTTTCTTCACGTTTGTTTCACTCCTGCCACAAAAACAAGGCGCGATGCTATCACAAACAGCCCTGTATGCAATTGGAATAAAGAGGGTAGCAGGGCTGCGGGCGCATCTGCGATTAGGTGCAGTGTGTTTCGCCTTTGTCCCGATGCGCCGGGACTGAAACAAGAGTTTGCTCACATACACAATCTGTTACCGCGCGACA
>JBAXMA010000215.1:0-6023 GCA_037134535.1 bacterium | reverse complement strand
GAGGCCTGCCGTGATCCGCACTACGTTCTTCAGGAGATGAGGAAGATGAGCGCCGGGCTGGCGCGTGGAATTGCGCTGAACCCAGGGACTCCGGTCAGCATCATAGAGCCGATTCTGGACGAGGTTGAGATGGTTGTCCTGCTGGCAGTGCATCCCGGCAGGAGCGGGCAGACTTTCATTCGTTCAACCGCACGACGGATGGAAGTCGTTCTTAAGATGATTTCCGACTCACGCAGGCCGGTCCTGACCTGTATTGATGGTGGCATCTCAAAGAAGAACATCGATGAGGTTTCACGGATGGGTGTGGATATTATCGTGACCGGCAGCGCCGTGTTCGATGGCAATGCTATGGAAGATAATGCCCGCCAGATGCTGGCCGCACTGAAGTCCTCTTGAACAGCTTCTGACCATTGTAAAGAACCCCGATTTAATTGCCCTAAACCTGTTGACTTGATCCGGAGGATTCTGTTTACTCCGCGCTTGTTGTTTGAATGCGCATGATCCCTCGTGGCGCATTCCTGGCAGGTAGGGGGATATGGATATGGACGCTCCAAGTAAGATCGTCCGAGTTCGGAGGATAGTATGGCGACGGGTACAGTGAAGTGGTTCAATGAGGCTAAGGGATTCGGTTTCATTTCTCCTGATGAAGGCGGAGACGATCTGTTCGTGCATTACTCCAGCATCCAGATGGAAGGATTCAGGAAGTTGCAGGAGGGGCAGAAGGTGGAATTTGAGACCGCGCCGGGCCGCAAAGGACAACAAGCGGTTTCAGTCCGTGGCGCAGCTTGATTGCTTTGACTGATTGTGACACAAAGGGCTCCGGGTATCTTCCCGGTGCCCTTTTTTCATCTAGGCTCTCAGTCGCTGGTGTGAACTCGCTGCCTGCTCTGTTTTTTGTCTGATTGCCGGTGCTTGGTCTGGAGCATGCGTTCTTTCTGCCTTCGCGATCTGCGCCGTTTCTGCCGGCGAATCTTCTCAACCGCCTGCTGCCTCCGGCTTTGTGCGCCGAGAACCCGCTCCTCGATCCGGTCACACAGTTCCCTTCGGGCAAGGTAGCGGTTCAAGGACTGGGATCTCTCCCGCTGGCATTTGATCTCAATGCCGCTCAGTCTGTGCAGTAAGTAGACGCAGGAGGACGTCTTGTTCACCTTCTGCCCGCCCGGGCCGGAACTCTTTACGAATCTCTCAAGTATATCCAGTTCACGCACACCCAGTTTCCGCATACGGGCGGCAAGCTGGCTCTCCTTTGTCTCTGGTCCGCCCGGAGGGATCGAATGTAAGTCGTTTGGCATTTCTCTGTTTTCCTGTGCTCCAGATTCACTTTTTGCCGGATCCGGCCTGATTGCTGCGACGTCGTCTGGAGGCAAACTCGGGGGCTTCACGGAGACAGGAGGCAAGTAATCCTATGGATTTTCTGAATAGTGACCAGCCGCTTCTTGTAAGACTTGATGGTTCAGGACCGACATTTGCCCAGCCGGGTGACTGGAGGTCGTCCGGGGGAATTGCCACTTTATCCCAGTTGTTGAACAAGCGACCCCAGGTGCTATGCAGGATGTCGTTCACAATCTTCTGGTGAGTCGGATACCAGAATGAGTCGTGATAAATCACGCTGGCGGCATAAGACCATGGTGCAAGGAATGTCTTCAGCGACCATGCGAGAGGCCGGCGCAGCCAGCCCCAGTAAATCCTGTGCTGCATGCGGCTGGCAAAAGTCATCTTTTTGAACGGCCCGACAAAGTGCCATGGTTTCTCCATCAATTCCGGCTTGCCCACAATTTCCAGCTCGCGCACATCGCCGCAGCCGAGACCGCGCTCATGAGCGAGCCTTATGAACTTGACGTCCGAGAGGGGATCAAATCCCATGAGTTTGGCTGCGACCGCATCTATCGCCACCTGGTCGGCCGATGCAAGGATCACGTTCTTGACATACGGGATCATGCAGCGCGGGCCCGGCCCGTCACCGGCGAATGTTCCGTCCATGACTGCGAAAAGCCCGCTGTGGATCTTTTTCTGAATCATCAGCAGATCCACCAGCGTCTCGTGAATAACGGGGTGAGTCCAGTGCCGCCGCTCGTTCAGGAGCCCGCCGAACGCGTTCTTCATTGCGCCTGTGGTGGTGGTGAAGATGTGAGTTTTTACCGTGGGCAGATGGATGATGTTTTCGCCCACGAATCGTTTTGGAATCATGAAACCATCCGGAAAGACTTCGTTCAGACATAGAAACTTGTCAGCCAGATCACCAACGGCGTCGCGGACGTTGATCCAGTCTTCATGCTCGTACAAGTGCACGTTCTGAAGGCCATGCGCATTTGTCACGTTGATCTGCTTATTCTCACGTTCGCCAAGGTGCGCATCAATGACGACGGTCCGGTTGTGACAACCATGCACCCGGTTCATGTCGTAGCCGTCCTTCTTCATTGCCCGTATGACGCCGTCCAGCTGCCATGGCGTTGTAGAGGAGGCTGGATAGAAAAAATGCCAGCTTATGTTGATTTTCAGTGCCGTGTCACGGTCCCTGGGCAAAACTGTCTGATATCCGGCGAGGTTCATCAGCGTGTGGTAGTCGCGAAGAACTGTCTCCGGCGATGTTTCGAGAATAGCGACTCTTGATTTGCTCATCCATTGATGATACTTAATGAACGGGTGTGGAGGCAAGGAAACCATTGATCTTTCCTTTTGACTTTTTCGGTCGCGGTCGGGGTGGCACCCGACCCTCCCGCAACCAGCATATGGGCGCTTTTGACCAGGGAGTGCCGGCTGCCACGCCGGCTGTTGCCGGAAATTGAGCCAAAAGAAGGAACATGGTCGTAACTCAATGGAGAAGTCATGAGCTTGACGCTTGTTGTTCTCGCTGCCGGACGGGGCAGTCGCTATCGCGGCCTGAAGCAGGTTGATGCGGTTGGACCAGCCGGTGAGGCACTGATGGATTACTCGCTCTATGATGCCGCCAAGGCCGGCTTCCGGAAGGTGGTCTTCATCATCAGGCGCGACATCGAGGACCAGTTCAGAACTCACACGGGCCATGGCCTGGGCAGGGACCTCATTGTAGAGTATGCCTTTCAGGAACTATCCTCTGTCCCGGCCGGTTTTTCAGTCCCAGCAGGGCGCGTCAAACCCTGGGGCACCGCGCATGCAGTCCTTTCATGCAGGGGTGTCGTGAAAGAGCCGTTCGCGGTGATCAATGCGGATGATTTCTACGGGCCGGAGGCGTACCGCGTCATGTCGGAGTGCCTGACCCGAATCGATCCGCAATCTGGAACATACTGTATGGTTGGATTCGCCCTCCACAACACGCTTTCCGAACATGGACCTGTGTCCAGGGCCATTTGCGACGTCGACCGCGAGGGATATCTTAAATCGATCGTGGAACGGACTCGCATAACGAAGGATCAGGGGATAATATCAGTGGCGTTGGATGATGGTACGAGCGGTAAGCTGACCGGGTCCGAACGGGTGTCCATGAATATGTGGGGATTCACCCCACGGATATTCGAACAGTTTGAAAGCGAATTTTCCCTCTTCCTTGCCGGGTCAGGGAACGATCCCGGCGCGGAGTTCTATATGCCTACGGCAGTCGGCCGCCTTATGCAGGCCGGGAAAGCGACGGTCAAAGTTCTGGAGACTGAAGCCAGGTGGTTTGGAATCACCTATCCCGAGGACAAGGCGGATGTGGTAAAGAATGTGAAAGAGCTGATCAGTGCCGGAAAATATCCTGCGAATGTTCGCTTTTAGTGAGGGCGGTTACAGAAGGATTTAACGAGATCAACGGGACAAAGTGAATAACTGGCTCACAGCAGGCAATGACGGAGTGAGATAAACAGACAACAGGGGAGATAAGCCATGGATATGAAGAAGGCATGTGTGACCGCTCTGTGCGTGGTTGGCGGATTGGTATGTTCTCCGAACGTTGAGGCTCTTGAAGTCAAAGGCGATGCCTCGGCGGCGGTGTCTTCATCATATTTCTGGCGTGGGAAAGAAATTGCCGATTCCACAGTTATTCAGCCTCAGCTCTCCCTCTTTGTTGGCCAGTGGATATTGTCTGTTGGTGATACATGGGTCGCAAAAAGGGAGTCTGGATTGTCTGCGAGAACACGTATTGACGCGCAGGCGGATTATGGTTTTACGTGGAAGACTCTGGATCTGAAGGCCGGAGCAGTGGCTCGCACATATCATGGTGATCCGGACAAGCTGGAGAGTGACGCATATGAAATTTACGCGCGGGCAGCTGCGTCCGATGTGCAGTTCTATCCGTCGGTTACGCTCTACTACTCTTTTGGCGATATCCAGGGCATCTATGCTTCATTCGCCGCCGGCGAAACGTGGCAGATTCAAGATTGGTTAGATGCGGTTTTTGGTGTCAGGCTTGGCGTGGCTTCAGCGGGGTTTATTCAGAAGTTTTTTGCTGGTCCTTCCGCCGGCGATGATGGCGACACGACTCTCAGGGGTGGGCTGGTTGACTTGTCGGCTTCATTGTCGCTTCCCGCCACTTACAAGACGCTGATCATAACTCCCAGGGTGGAGTATGTGACCCTGATTGATTCTTCCCTGCGAAATGCGGCTGAGGCCGTTCACAGGAAGTCTGATGGCGTCGTCGGCAGTCTGGCTGTGACATGGAGTTTCTGAGACTATTCGCTGTTGACAACCTCGAAGGCTATCTTCGCCCATTCCCAGAGGCGCTGCGGTTCGCCACGCACAGTGGTGATGTCCTTGAGGATCAGTTCAACGCAGTTCTCGCGTGTTTGTCTGACCACGTCTGACAGGTAAGTTCTGACGAGGTCCGCATTCCATCCGAGCATGCCCAGATGAGCCGGGTTGGGTTTGTATGAAAAGACGAAGTCCTTTCCAATCTGTTCCGAGCCTTCTGCCACGTTGATCCACGGACTCATCGATATCTTTCGGAGATTCTTCACGGATCGCAGCATGCCGACCTTCTTGTGAAGCGGTTCGCAGCAACCGTAGTAGGTGAGGCCAAACCGCTCCATTACCGGCCGCTCGTACTGCAGGCAGAATTCTTCGTGCATGCCAGGCGATACTTCGGAGAATATCTGGCCGGTGGAGCATCCCCATTGATCTTTCAGCCGCACATGTGCCGGATTGAAATCCGGCTGAGGCAGCTCGTCGGTATATCCAGGGCCGCCGGATCCGACGCTATAATTGCCGTTACCGGCCTCGAGCATGCCAAGTGCTTCCTGCTGGTCCAGCACTTCGTTCAGTGCCCTGGTGAAATTGCGCAGGATCCGGTGGACGAGTTGCGGACGGTCATACATGTCAGTGTAAAGCTGTTCAATACCGTACCAGTGGATGATCTGGTCCCACGGAGAGTGCCACTGGTGGGCGATCAGGCGTTTTTGTACGGGAATCACACCATCAAAGACCCGGAGCAGTGTCTGGAAGTTCTTCTCTGTGGCCTCATGGTCGAACCAGACCCGCGGCGTACGGATCTTGTCGGCATCGGCTTCAGTATGGATGATCGGCAGGTAGCCGACGTCCTGCCCATCGTCATGGCGGACATGCTGTTCAATAAGTCCATAGTCGTTGTAGGTGCTGTCGGGGCCCCCGACAATTCCGGAGTAAATAACCGGTTCCACGACCATGTCGCCGGGGAAGTGGTCCCACTGGTAAAGTTCGATCCGCAGCTCCGCTTCGATCCAGCGCATATCCGGGTTCTGGCAGAGCATTGTAAGCTCGTTGTTCCAGTTCATCTCATGCCAGGGGACCTGGCTGATCCACACCAGCGGCCGTACTGATTTCAGTCCGTTCAGCCTGGACCATAGTCCGGCCTTCTCTTTCTGGACAGGCAAGTTGCCGATCTCAAACTTGCGCCGCCCCAGTTCGCGTAGAATCTCACGATCTCCAGCGTGTTCGCTCATTGACAGCTCCATATCTATTCGGAAAGTCGCGTGAACGTCCCGGACAGTACATTGTGACGAGTCGTGAAACCAGCTCAGATTGTACAGCCTCAGGCACAGGGGCGCATCTGCGATTAGGTGCAGTGTGTTTCGCCTTTGTCCCGACGCGCCGGG
>JBAXMA010000214.1:0-6033 GCA_037134535.1 bacterium | reverse complement strand
CCTCTTCTCGGGCCATGCCGGCAAACTCGTCGACATGGACCTTGGCGAGATCCTTGAACTGCGGATCGAGCAACTCGTGCATTGGGCGGTCGTGCGATGCGAGGTAAACCACGAAGGCTCGCCGGACCTGCGGCGTGAGTCCCTCGTTCTCCATGAGGAGCTGCACGTCGTACAAGTCCCGCGGGTGCTGTCGGTCGAGAGCTGCGCACAGCTTGCCACCGTAGAGGTCTGCCAGTGCCAGCGTTCGCACGGACACGAACAGTTCGAAGAGAGCCTGCGCCTCGCTGCAAAGGTCCCGAGTATCGGGCGGGTAAACACTGCCGCGTAGAACCTGATTGGGCTCCACTTTGATCTGCACGTCGCCGAGCGAAACGGCGAGCTTAGTGGCAACGCCTCGTGTGCGGCCAACCTGCACGAGCGAGCCGGGAATCCGGCGCATCACGTCTTTGGCGATGGCCTCCATCGCGCGTGTGATATCGGCCAACGCCTCGGCGCGCCCCGTCAAAGGAAGATAGGTCAGGTCGATGTCCACCGATAACCTGGGCATGGAGCGGACAAACAGGTTGATGGCGGTTCCGCCCTTGAGGGCAAAGCAGGTCTGCTTCCCGATCTCAGGCAGGCATTGGAGCAGGAGCTTCGCCTGCCTAATATATAGGGTATCAAACATGAGCCGAGTCCTCCTGCTTCGGAACGGTGATCCGGTATTTCGGGTCATAACGCCCGTTGCGGAACACAGATCTCTTCCCCTTACCGAGGTCCAAGCGTTCGGTCGCAAGACGCTTGAACCATTCATGTCCTGCCGACTCCGCAGCCCAAAGGAAGATGCGTTTTACTTTGACGGACCGGCACCCTTCAAGCAGGGATTGAAGCACCTGCGGCCGGAGTGTGCCCAAACCACTCATGAGTTCAACCGCATTTATGATCGCATCGTTCGTTGTGGCCAAGTGGAGAACCTCCAGGATCGCGCGCTCCGGCGCTGAGATCCTGAGCGAAAATGCACCATGCTGGACTTCCGTGAACCCCGTTGGCTCGGATAATTCGAAAATCCTTGGACTGTGGTATTGGATCCTCACACCCCATGCGTGGCGAGTAAACCAAGCTGGCAGTCGTTCCCGGCGCTCGCTAAACAGACTGACTGCCGCCTTGTTTCCCATCGGCAGATGGTAGCCCAACCCCTTCAATGACAATGCCGTGCTCCCACCTGCATACACGCTCCGGTTCAGTTGAGACTGGAGCGCGTAAAGCCCCCCAAACCAGTCTACAGCGTCCTCAGCATGCAAAAAGGCTCCGCAGCCCAGCGGCTGGATCCATCCGGACTCGACATAGCGACGGGCCAGTTGACGATACACTCCATGGCCCTGCAACCATGGTCCCGTTGCTACGGTCCCCTTGGGCCACTTCTTCATCAATTGGTTTAACTTGGACTCCATTTTGTCTACTCAGAGTTTACATTGTCGCCACAAAAACAAACTGAAACCGCCCATTGGTTTGAATTGGTAACGATAAAGTACACTGTAGATTTACGTTTGTGAAGTTAAAACAAACCATGCTCCGTGTTCACACCACCGCTCCAGTTGATTCCCGCCTGTCACTTGGACGAGTGAGTCAATAACCATCATCTCCTACTTCGCCTTCGCGGGCGGACCAGCTGTGGCACGAGGCAAAGGTAAACTCTCATAATACTTTGGATGGCAGCCTTCACATGTGGTCTCGAGCGGCTTCCACCGGCTCTTTTCGTGACACTTCGCACAGGCGACATTCTTGTGCTCTTTGTTCAAAATGTAGCGCGTCATAGTGTTATGATTAAACAGCAAATCCCCACCCTTCCACCCTGTGGAGGAATGGCACTTGGCACATACTGCGCCCAGCGTCCCCTTGTGCGGATCGTCCGAACGGTGGCACGTGTAGCATTCATACTTGGTTTTCTCCGGTTGGAGCGGGTAGACCATCCGCGTCTCATTGTGACACGAACTGCACTTTGCCGTGACATGCTTGCCAGCCAGCTCCAGTTTGACACGATGCTCGAATTCCTTTTTCTTCGGCGGCCATCCGTCCATCGTATGGCAAGACATGCACACAACCCCATAGGTTTCCGGGTGTTGAACTTTGTGACACGCGCTGCAATTGCTGCCCGAGACCCGGAACAGAGCTGTGCCAAGGGGGGCGCCGGCCACCTGGGGTTTGTGGCACTTGATGCAATCAACAGCCGCATGCTTCCCGGACAATGCGTACTTCGTCATTGTGTTGTGATTGAACCGGGTTCTGTCCAGCTTCCATGTGGTGGGCTGGAGATGACATCGGGTGCAGTTCCGCCCGAATTGATCCCGGTGTGGATCCTTGTGACAATCTGCACACCCTGTCTTCAATCCTACGAACTGGGCAGAACTCAAGGCTTCGCCGGCGGATGCCGGCGGATGGCACTTGATACAGGCCGCTTCTGAATGCTTTGCGATCAATGGATACTTTGTATTGCGGGCATGATCAAAGGACAGGAATTCCTTCTTCCAGCCTGCTACGGAATGACAGGCGGTACAGGCTGCTGTGAATTGTTTACGGTGCGGATCCTTGTGACAATCGACACAGCCGACGGGCAACCCCTTAAACGCGGCAGATGCCAGCTGAGACGCTGGTGACGCAAGTTTATGGCATTTGGCACAATCGACCGTCGTGTGTTTGAGCAACAGGGGGAACTTGCTGTCCTTGTTATGATCAAACAATAGAGATGCCTTCTTCCAGCCCGCCGGCGAATGGCATTGCGTGCAAGTGGCAGTGAATTGTTTACGATGCGGATCCTTGTGACAGTCAATACAACCGGTCGGCACACCTTTGAATCTGGCAGAAGCCAGCGACGACCATGGCATCGAAGGCTTGTGACATTTGATGCACTCAACTGTTGCATGTTTACCAGCCAGCTTGAATGAGGAATCTCTGTCGTGAGCGAATTTCAAATCCTGCGTCTTCCAACCGCCGGAAGAGTGGCACGTTTCACAGGATATCTTGAACTGCGAACCATGCGGATCACGATGGCAATCGGTGCAAAGCCCATAGCTCTGGCCGACAAAATAGCTCCCGGGAGCATCAGCAGACCTTTTTTTCTTGTGACATTCATCACATTCCAGTCCGACATGTCTGCCATCCAGTTTAAAAGATGCAAGGCGATGATCAAAGGTCTTTCGATCCAGCGGCACAATCGACCTGGAGTTTTCAAGATGCTCTTTGTGGCACTTGATGCATTCGCCTTTGAATGTTCCGTGGTACCCGATTGCCTTCAGCATACGGTCCCTGATGACAGCATGGCAACTCTCGCATTTTGTGTTCGGAATCTCGCCGGTATAAGAATGACATTTTGTGCATGACTTGGATACTTCACCGATCTGATGCCTGGTCGACAGATCTGCCGGTTTTACGGCTGCAACAAAAGTCTTATCAAACACTGTTCCGATTGCCGCCTTTATTGCCGCTGTACGGCCAATACTGAAGATCAACACGCCCCCAAGCGCAAGCCCCGCAACTGCAGCCAGAATAATTATCTCCACTTTCGGGACAGTCAGTGCCTGCAAGTACGTCATCCGGCCGGATGGTTTGCCATGCGTTCGGCTTCTGCCAGGGAGACTGAGAGGATGGTGATGCTCAACATATTCAATCGGTGCCCACCCGTGGAAGATGCCAAACAAAGCGACACGAGTGCTGGGATTAATAAGAGCGAGAAAGAGGTGACCGCCGACCGATCCCATCGCCATGCAGAAAAGCGCAGTGTGAATATACCATGGCGACAGTATGGATGCCTTCCACAACATCACCACTCCTGTCACGGTAAACCCGATGAAATACATAAGCACCAGGCAGGCATTCATCTTCTGCCCGGCATTGAACCGGTGGGCGGACGGAACTGCAGCCTTCTTGTCGTAGATGCTGCGAAGCGACTGGATCATCCACATCAGATCTTCCGGCTCCCACATCAGTACCGTCCGTATATGCAGCCAGTGGACTTTCATCCGAATCAGTATCGTCAGCGGCATCCCGAGCACCCACACCGCCGCAAAAACCTTATGCATTCCAAACAGAAGCAAAAACCATTTGTGAGCAATGGGAATGAACCGCGACAGAAGCATCAAGCCGCCGGTGAGCATCAACAGCATGAACGGCACAGCATTTACCCAGTGCAGGACGAGCTCGGGGGTGACAAATCGCCGGAGCAGGCTGATCCGCAAACAGTACCATTTCCCTTCGCCCTCCGGACCAGATAGTGTTTTACCGACCTTTTTCTGGATCGCTGACAGCACCTCCATCACCCTGGATGCCAGCACATCAGCCGAACAGCTCTCTGCTCCCTCAATATCTGGCGGACACAGGCAGAGCCCATCGCGCAGTTCCACAGGCGTGACCCCATGATCCCGGAGGATGTCGCCCGTCACAATGCGTTGGACGCTCAAGGCATGCATCAATCGCAATGCCATTTGCGAGTCCGCCGCCAGCGACAACTTTCTGATCGAATCCTCAAGGGATTTGCTGCACTTGATGACCGCCTCGACCTCGTGCAGGCGACTGATCACAGGGTCGCCACAGATCCACGCCCAGAGGCTGTCGTAGGCGACCAAGCCAGGCTCATTCCCAGGGATGGATTTCTCCAGAAGCGATTCCACCGCATCTGACAATACCGTCATTATCTGCTTTTCACCATCGAACGGAATGGCTCCCATGACCTCAAAGCAGTCCGGATGGATCGGAAAAGTTGCGACAAACTCATCCATCCTCCCGGCCATCCCGCCATAGCATCCGCCATACCGATTCAGGTGTTCGGCTACTTGCGCCTTCTGCTCAGGAGTTTTAGGCACAAGCCGTGCGGCGACAACGCCGGCCAGGTCTCGCACGTTCAGCGTAACCACATCAGAAGCAGACTTCACACGGGTCAACGATTCTTCGATCGCGTGTAAATGATGCGGGGCAAATACGGACTTGCGAAAGCCGATAATAAGACGGAATGCAGTATCCTTGCATATGTCGCCCATCTGAAGCAGGAAGTTCAAATCCCGGTGCCAGGCCTTATCTTTCAGATGCGCAAGGTACTCATGCAATTCATCTATGACCACCAGGAACCCCTGCCCGGGGAACGCCTCAGTAAATGCCGCCATCATTTTCCGGAATTCCGGCCTGACATCTTCAACTCTTGAGGTCGGCTGAAATGAATGAGCTATTCCCATAGCCGCAAGATTGCCTGCGACTTGATTCAGCACCGCAGACCGGAGCGACGACTCCTGACGTCTGATCCCAATCCGAATGACCTTGAAACGTCCTGCGACAGCATCGACACCAACAAACCCCTCCGGGCTGACACCATCTTGATATCGCAGGTGCTCGGGGCCGGGAAGTATATCCGCGAGATTTGATGATTCTGCAAGACAGGCAATGACGGAAAGAAGATGGCTTTTTCCGGAACCTGATTCACCCAGGACAAGTAACGGCTTTGAGCCGTGTGTTTCGCCAAGTTTAAGGTTGGGAAATACGGCTTGCGTAAGGCAGCCGGCAATCCTCTCTGACATTACGAACGTGGAAACCAGTTGCCGGCCGATCTCATCGGACGAGGAAGCCCGAACCCCGGAGATTCGTCCAATGCGTTGAAACTGAACTAGATCGCCGTATTTCACTTTTATTTCTGCCGGCCAAATCCATAAACGTTTACTTTTTGGGGCCCGTATTGACTCGTTACCAGCACCAGGTACTCCACCTCAAAGCCGGGCGAAATGTACTCCCTGAACAGCTCAACGTTGTCGTAGTCAACGACAACCGACGCAGGCAGGAATAGCTGGCCGCGGCCGCTTCCTGCTTCGCCGAAAAACAACAACAGCCGCCCGGCGGCATCAAAGATCTGGACAACAGATGCCGCAGCATCAACCACATATAGCCGGCTTTCGCGATCCACAGCAATACCCTTTGGTCTCGCAAATTCGCCGGGAGCGTCACCAAGCCCGCCAAAAGTATGCACGTGCTTACCGGCGACATCGTATTCCTTGACACAGAACAATCCGGCGTCAG
>JBAXMA010000213.1:0-6054 GCA_037134535.1 bacterium | reverse complement strand
TCATCAGTCTGCTGCTGTTTGCGCTGATTTGCGCTTTGTCAAGTACCCGCGCCAGGGCGCAACGGATTGCCGGGCAACTGACTACTGATTCTCGCAAAAGCGAGGCGTTGCTCCGCTACCGTGTGGAGATTGAGCGTCTGGTCAGCGATGTTTCCACCCACTTCATGCATGTCGAACCCGACAAAGTTGAGCAGGCAATTTCAGAAGCCATGGCGCAGATCGGTCGGTTTGAAAAGGTTGACCGCGTCTATATCTTCCTGCTGGACTCTACTGCACGGTTTTTGAGCAATACTCACGAGTGGTGCTCGGACAATGTACGTCCGGAAATCGTAAATCTCCAGAAGATCCCGGTGGAAGTGCTGCCGTGGTGGATGCAGATGCTGCGGAAGTATGAAGTGATTTACATACCACGCGTCAGTGACCTTCCTCCGGAGGCCAGCGCAGAGAAAAGAATTCTGGAGGCGCAGGGTATCAAGTCGCTTCTTGTGGTACCACTGGTTTTGAACAGCGCGTTGCTGGGTTTTGTCGGGTTTGATTCCGTCCTGATGGAGCGGAAGTGGGATCACGATCACATTGCGCCCATGAAACTGCTTGGGAATGCTTTCATCAGTGCCCTTAAGCATAAGGAAGGTGAACTGGCCCTGCGTGCCAGCCAGATTGAGTTGCAGGAGATCAATAATACGCTTGAACATAAGGTGGCCCAGAGGACGCGTGAGTTGCAGGAGGTTCAGACGAGGCTGTATCTTCAGGAGCGCATGGTCTGCATCGGGCAGCTTGCGGCCGGTATTGCGCACGAACTCAATAATCCAATTGCTTTCGTTTACAACAATTTCAACGCCCTGAAGGAGAATATGGTGGTGGTGAAGAATGTCCTTTCGGCGTACAACGGACTCTCTGTACTGGCGGCAGCTGTGCCGGACCTGGTTGCTCCAGTGCGGAGAATCAGGGGCATGGAGGAGCAGTTCAAGCTCGACTTCATTCTGAAGGATCTTGACCTGCTGTTTGAGGATTCGCGCGAGGGTTTTGTTCGCATTAATTCGATCATCAACAGCATGCGCGACTTTTCCAGGACCGATCAGGTCGGTGAGATGGAAGATTTCAATATCAATCGAGGTATTGAAACAACGCTTGTCATTGCCCGCAATGAATACAAATATCATTGCGAAATGGAGACCGTGCTGGGGGATATTCAGCCCGTCATGTGCAATGCCAATCAGATCAATCAGGTATTTTTGAATATCATCATAAATGCCGCCCAGGCCATTGCAAGTCAGCAACGTCCTGAAAAAGGGCGGATCATAATCACAACGTACGAGCATGGCGGTCAGGTGTGCTGTGATATCAGCGATAATGGGCCAGGAATGACTGAGGAGGTTCGGCGCAGGGTATTCGACCCGTTCTTCACCACGAAGGGGCCGGGTCTCGGTACCGGCCTGGGGCTCAGCATTGCCTACGACTGCATCGTTAAGAAGCATCACGGGGAACTCACTGTGGAAAGTAAGTACGGCTCAGGCACTACATTCCGAATCCGCCTGCCAGGGAGTGTACGTGCCGGTGCAGTGGACGACGGCGGAAAGCAGGGCAAAGACAAATGAACATCCTGTTTGTCGACGACGAAGTTCATATTCTGAGGTCTATTCAGCGGCTTATGGTCAGTCGTTCGTACAAGACGTTTTACGCTGCGAGCGGAGCGGAGGCCCTGCGGCTTCTCGAGACGCAGGCGGTTGACGTGGTGGTTTCAGATATGATGATGCCTGAGATGAACGGATACGACCTGCTGCTCAAGATCAGAAATACAAGGCCATCTGTCGCCCGCGTCATTGTGAGCGGCTATGCGCATGCCGAGCTGATCCAGCGCGCAGTTATGCAGGGAATTGCCGCTGCGTACCTCGTGAAGCCGCTGGACGTGGAAACGCTCGTAATGGTGCTGGAGCAGTGCAGGCTCATGCGTGAGGCAATGGGAGACAGTGTGGCACGAGACGTCCTCATCGGACTGGGCCAGTTTCCTGTATTGTCGGATTGCCGGGAGAGAATCCTGACTGCCACCGGGTGTGATGTTGATGCTGCTGAGATGGCCAGATTGATCGAAGGCGATCCCGCCGTGACAGTCAATGTCCTGCGGCTGGCCAATTCCGTGACCTTTGGCCGGTCAGTCAAAGTAGGATCGGTCAGAGAGGCTGTTGTCCGTATCGGTGTGATAGCCATCAAGTCTGTTGTCTTGACGTCTTCCATCATCGATGAGGCTCATCTGGGTCCGGAAGCAATGATCCGGATCAGGGCAATTCTGGATAACAGTCTGAAGATCAACCGCCTGGTCCATTTTCTTCATCATCACGTTACCGGAGTTGCTGTGCTGGACATTGCCAGATCAGTTGGGCAGGTTCATGATATCGGTATGCTTCTTATGGAAACGCGCATGCCCGTGCTCGCCGGGCGGATGCTGGAGGCGTGTGCTCACGGCATGACCGGAGGCGCAGCTGAGTTGCATGCATTCTCGGCAGGGCATGCGAAGATCGGCGGATGCCTTCTGGACTACTGGTCGTTTCCCCTGATTCTCGTGGCAGGAGCCCTGTATCATCACTCTCCATTGCAGGAGTGCATATCGAAGGCGGACCAGATCGTGCTGTGTATTCTGCATATTGTTGATAGCTTTGTCTGGTCCGGGGATGTGCGGCATCCAGTGCTCAATATGATGCCGGAGAATGAGCAGGCATACGCATACATTGGCAAATCAAGAGAATGGGTGTTGGAGGCATTGCGACATGAATGCGAAACAGAACAATACTGACGATGCAGCTCCGCCTGATTCCAATGAATTGAAGCGGTGTGGCGTTCTTTTTCTGGACGATGAGTCTGCCATTCTCCGTTCTATAGAACGAATAGTGATACGGGAGCCGTACCGGAAGTTCTACGTTTCGAACGCGGCAGATGCCCTGAAGTGCATTGAAACGGAAGAAATCGATGTGGTCGTGGCAGACATGAAGATGCCCGGGATGGATGGCCTGACATTCCTGGGCAGGATACGTGAATCACATCCCACGATTGTGCGCATTGTGCTCAGCGGATTCTCTCAAGCGTCTCAGGTGATAGCCGCCATTAATAAAGGTGAGATCTTCAGGTTTTTCACCAAACCGATCGAGGACCCGCATGGCCTGCGTGACACTATTCTGCAGGCGCTTGATGAACGCAGGCAGCAGAGTAAGCGGATCGGGCTCAATAGTCGTGCTGCTATCATAGCTGAAGAGATCAGCCGGCTCAGCGCGGAGCTTGCACGGCATATTGACGATAGCCGGCGTCTTCTTGCTCTTCTGGAAAAACAGCATGCTGAATTGACGCAACTCAGCGCTCTTGAACATCCCGAGATGAAACCATAAGCCAGGATGTATATCTATACCTGCCCGTCGCCGGCAATTGTTCCTGGCCAAATCGAACCCGGTGTGCCTTGATGGCTGCTGATCGATCTTACGGCGTGTCCATCTTGATGCGGTAGAAGAAGGCAGAGGAACCTATGGCAGTGGTGTCTATGTATGTTGTATTCCACTCAGTGGCCATGAGGCCTGAGAATATGGGGGTAAAAGGGGTTGCGATGTTCGGAGTTCGCCATACCGAATAGCTCAGGCCGGGGGTGCTGCTCCACGAAATGCGTACACCAGCCGGATTAGAAGATGATTGTGGCATTGAAGCTGTCACTCTCAAACATGACTGGGCGTTGTTTGGATTAGTTCCCGCAAGTATTTCCTGCCAGTTGGAGAGACCATCCCCGTCGCTGTCACTGTTGGCCACAGCTGGCGACATTGGGGTGCTGACTACAGTAACAGTGGTGCTGCCCTTGTTGCTGGCCGGATCCGAGGCATGCACGGTGATCAGGTTGGTTCCGGTGCTGAGTGAAATTACCGCTGTCTGCCAGGTTGACGTGCCGGTGCAAATGCCTGTCGAGCCGTTATCGCTTGCCCATGACACCTCGTTAACGCTCCAGTTATCACATGCAGTTCCGGCGAGTGAGAGCGAGGAGGATATTGTTCGGAAGAAAATAGCCGGAGAAGGGGACGTGAGAGTTACTATCGGAGCCATATTGTCAACCTGCGCAAGAAGGACAACTCCTGTTGCGTTAAAATAGTCGGCCGTGAGCGACGTTGCTGCGGGTGAGGCCATGGCGCGCTTGAGAGGACTGTCTGCCAGATCAATGCTGGTGGATATGGAGCTAAAGCCCGAAACTGCCTCAAAGCGTATGCGGACCACGTCCCGGTTTCCTGACGGAAAGAATTGGCCGGCCGGCAGAGCCAGAGCGATTCCGACCTCTCCATTAGTGGCCAATCGCGTATTGGCCAGCAACGTGGCCCCGGCCGCGTCCGGTCCTGCCTGACAGTCAATGTACCTGAGGATTGCGGGATCGAAATGTGAACTGAAACCCAGGGCGTTTTCGTTGCCCCATGCCTGGAGGATCACACTGACGGAACCGGTGGCACCCCTGGTGATTGAAGCGTTCTGAACAGTTAGCTGTCTAGCTGATCCAGTGCTATTAAAAGGTTCATCCGAAAGTGACATGGCCTCCGTGCTGCATGCAACGCTAGTTCCAAAGAAAGAGGTGTTTGAGGACTTTGTCATGGGACCGCCGGAGAGCTGTACGGCATCAAGCCCGATGTAATAGCGGCCGGCTTGAACCCAGTCCAGAACGGTGATGGCGCCATCGCCGCGGATGTCACTCGGAGCGCAGTCGACGCGTTGAAATTCGCTGGTTGTAGTTGTTGTATCCAGGCTTGCTGCGAATCGTCCGACCTGAACCCAGTCGGTTATCTCTACAGTACCATCATTTGTGCCATTGGGTCGCGGCGCGACGTCGGCCTCGTAGCCTGCGCTGATTTGAACTGTGCCAGTAGGCCACTTGCCAGCCAGGGGATAGGCGTCTGCGGTGGAAATAGCCATTGGAATAGGGGAGTTGGTAAATGAAAGAGGGTACATTCCAGGGGCAGTTGCCGAGCTGACGAGGAACGAGAGGACGGCAATTTCCGAGGATCCCGTGGCAAAAGTCAGTCCAGGTGGCTTGGCCAGCATGATTCCGATCTGGCCCGTTGCAACTTTTGTTCCGTTGGTCACAAGCGAGCAATCAAGTGCATCTGCTCCATTTGCGACCTGCACGGAGGAAAAGACGCTTTTGTTAAAACCAACAGAGAACCCAACAGCGTTGACTTCGCCAGTGCAGATAAGTTGAAGGGGGATCGACATACGGTATCCTGTGACGCCGGTGGAACCTGGAACAATCCGAACTCCTCTGATGACTGCCACGTTGGGGTCAACGGTGAGGGTAACCGGAATTACCACAGGCTGATTAGTGCAGAAAGTTCCCATAATCGTAATGTTGCCGGTGTAGATGCCGACATCAAGACCTTCGGGGTAAAACATAATCTTGATGGGATCCAGTTCGCCGGACGATTCGCCGCTTGCAGGTGTTGCCGAGAACCACGGTTTGTCTGTAAATATACTGTACAGCATAATCCCGGAGCCGCCTGTAATGCTGACTGTCATGTTTTGACTGCCGATTCCGTTCCATTGTGTTGTAACGGCCGAAATGGTATTAGTGCTCGCGTTGATCTGCTGGGCAGTAGAAGAGTTTGCGCAAAACAACACCATGCTCATCAGCATGACAGTTCCGACTGACTCTCTGTGCCACGATTGCAACACAGTTAGAAATGGATGTTTAATCGGTAGCTCCAGTTATCCGGGTAAGAGACTCCCAAACTCCTAGAACTTACTATCGGCAGGTTCTGCGGAAACTTAATCCGCCAGAATACAAGAGAATTTCCGTAATGCCAGTAACTGAGGCCGTACTGGTGCCCGTCGTCTCCGTAAAGTTCCTGCTGGACGTCAATGTGATTGTTTCAGGCCTGTTTTCACTTTGTTCTTCTGACATAGATGCGTGACGCCAGTTCGGCGTCTATTGCAAATTGTGTCTTTCCTGTCTGGAAGACGATGGTCGGTGTTCTTCTCATCAGGTTCAACTCGGTGCGGGGCAGGATTCCCATGGCCATCAATTTCTGCAGTGAGGCTTTGTCATGC
>JBAXMA010000212.1:0-6062 GCA_037134535.1 bacterium | reverse complement strand
TCTTGGCCTCTTCCTCCCGCCATTTCAGCACCAGCGGATGTATGATATCGCGGTCTACATTGATGATCACCTGCCACACCATCTGGATCAGCCCGAGAATTACCGATAGTCTGCTCATGTTGCTCCTTTACGCGTTGCTGGTTCTTGACTCACCCCTCCAAGTAATAGGCAGGAATCAACTGGGAGGCCCATGCCACCCAGCCCAAATACCGCTATCCCAATGCGAAACCCGAAACCATTCGACATCCACTCACGCAATGTTATGATGCAGGACATGCGACAGCGTGTCGGCAGCCAGTCCCGGTGACCGACAGTCGTGGTCACCGCGGTACTGCGTAAGCGCACGCTTCAGGGGAAGAAATGAAGCCGAAAATCAGCCATCTGATTTGCCAAATCCTGCTGATCGCGACCACCTGCACAGCAGGAGAAGGCGATGTCGATCCATCGAAGATTTACGACAAGCTGAACCCGGACATATACCGTAATCGGGACATCAACTTTTCGCCATCACCAGGAATCGTAAGGGAGACAATCACTACTTCTCGAGTTGTCTACGAAGTTAAATCCACACCCGAGGTCAGCGCTATCGTCACAGCCTCTGCCCAAACGCCACAGACGAACGAAATGTGTCTCGTCGAAGTGCGATTCATCGAGGCACCCACTAATGCTGCACCACCAATCGGCCTCACCACAAACTCCTTCGCTGACTACATGACAAACAACCCTGATGTCTCACTTGTCGTCTCACCAGCCATCGCGATCCATTGCGGCACCGAAACCGGCTGTGTCGGCGTCGTAACGGAGATGTTGATGCCCGTCGGCTATGCGGCGTGCTCCGGATCCGCCCTCAACACCAATCTGGCAGCCATTGCGGTCCAGCCAGGAGTGGAGACTCAGGAGGTGAATATCTCCGTATGGATAAAGTCTGAAGAATCAGCAACGGGCCGCGGCTACAAACTCACATTCTACACCGAAGTGCACACCCCAACACTCACCATGGACATCAATCCGGGACGCGCTTTCTTCCCGCAGACGGAACCAGAGATCAGCGCTTTCTACGAGAGACTGAAAGAGCGCATGGATCGCGACCGGTCTGTAAGATGCCGCACGGCTCGGCATAGTGTCGAGATTCCGGATGGTAGCTCACTCGTCTACTGCTGCGGCCTCACGGATATCGGCAAGACGCTATACATAGTCCTGAAACCAAAGCACCCTTGAACGAAGGGTCATCAAGAAGATATGCTGCCGTGATGGCTGGAGGCTGATCCGAAAGCCACCCGACGCCTCAGCCAGATATTTGTGCGGAGAGATGATCATGAGAAATCGGTACGTAATCGTCACACTCCATTGCCTCGTGGCGATTGCCGTCAGCCCATCCGCCTACGCGTGGCTCCGTCCGTTGTACGAGGATGCGCTCGTAGTAGAGCGTTCTGAACTCATCGTCATTGGTCACCTGAAAGAGGGCTCGATTGACTACGTTCCTCACAGCAAGAAGCCCGGAGAGGATTCCAGTGGGGTACATCACGCACGTCTCATCATTACAGATGTGCTGAAGGGACATGCCGCCGAGAAGGAAATCCCCATCATCATCCATTACGGACTGACTCCCCTAGTCGGGGGGTATGTGAAGCGAGACACCTTCATGATCGACTATCGGGGCGGTAGTGCCGAATACCCGACGAACATTGTTGAGATACTCGACACAGGGAACAGTTGTTCAGGAATGCCTCCCCTTGTGAAGGATGCTCGCGACGACAACATCTGGTTTCTGCGAAGACGGAGCGGGACTTATGGCCGGGAGGTCGGAACCGGGGATCTCGGGATTGTCGATCCGGAAGACCTTCGCCCTATCGAACTGAAGGGGTACTTTCTCGCGTACCTGTCGCGCAACCCGCAGACAGAGATTCAGAGATACCAGTGGATGCTGTCTGAGACCGAGAACCGCGCACAGCGGTATCTGGACCATCTGGCGGTGCAGCGGATACTGAAAACAGAGGATGTCGCAAAACGACTTGAAAGGCTGAGGGGGTTCTACCTCAAACACCAATCATGGGACATGAAGCAGGAAGCACGCGATGCGATCATCGCCTGCGGTGCTCACGCCGCGCCCTTCCTAATGAGCATGTTTGATGACCCAGCACTGGCAGAGCGTCGCGGAGACATCATTCTTATCTTCAGAGAGATCCGCTATCAGCCGGTGGCCCCAAAACTCGTCCGACTACTGGAGTCGCACACGGAGTTCTGGCGTAGCGCCCCAATCCTCGACGGCGGGTGGAATCACGGCCGAGACGAAAAAGATCAGGAGAACCGGAATCGCATTTACACCGAGGTGTATCACGTCCTATATGCTCTCCAGACACTGGGCGACGCAAGCGCAACACCGGCTGTCCGTGAAACCAAACGCCAGTGGCAACAGGCTGGATTACACAGTGACCAGATCGTTGAGGAGTGTGACAGGTTCCTGAACAAGTACGATCCGAAGAAGGAATAGAGACGCCTCAGCCTGATGTTTTCCGGATGGACCTGAACCGCAGGTCGAATAGTTCGCTTTCTAAAATGAAGACAATCTTGCAAACCGCTCTCTATCTCGCCCTCGCATGCCTCGCGCCCGGGTGCCGCACTCAACTCCCAAATCATGATACGGCACGCACCGGCAACCTCGCCGATACCGTTGCCAAGAAGGACTTGCGAAAGAGGCTCTCGGCGATCCATGCCGCCGAACAGTCAACTCTCGTCGAAGGTAAGTTCGTCTTGGGAAATCAACATCTCTCCAACCTTGCGATGATTTCACGGGAAATAGCATCAGGGCAACACTGGGAGTTCATTCCCGACCTCATACAGATCCTCGAACGCCACCGTGAGCGCTTCCGGGACACAGATGTCGCCGGCTACGTCGAGCCGACGTGGTCCTATGCAGAAGCCATCAATACTGTGGCAGTTTCCCGCAAAGCGCATCCCTACCTCATAGAACTCGCCGCCAGTGTGAAAGGGCCGCTATGGAAGATGACCCTGATTGATGCAATCTCTGCCACATATACTTCCATAAGGACGGTAGATGAGGCACATCGCAAAGCACTTGCTGAATTGCTGACCGAACTATCCACCGGGCCGCTAGGCACGTCGCCCACTCAGTCCGTACAGATCCTTAAAGAGGCATTGGGCCTGACTTCACCAATAGAACGATTGGTCTACGCCAATGCCAAGAGAACTGCCGACGACGAGGGATTTCTTGCGGTCAAAGCCATTGAGTTCTCCAACAAGATCGGCAATGGACATTCCGAATGCCACGTGACGACAGTATCAAGCGGGGGAGCTGGAGCGAGACATTGGCGGGCCCGAGAGATGCTCTGGATCTTTCAGTCCCCCGCGCCACAGTTCGAGCCAACAAAGGCCCGGCTGGTCTTCTCCGGCATCGTCATGGACGCCCTCAGCGGGAATCTCAACAACGACCGTGCCATAACCACATACCGCTTCTTCGACTCCGGCTCGAGAGTAGGCGAGACGGTGAACTGGCCAATGCGCAGGCAGGCTGCACTGAACGACCGCATTGAAGCCACAACCACGACCACGGTGTGGCAAGATCCGCACGACAAAGAACCCTCTATTCACACGACGCGTTCTGAATATATGCTCAAAGACGGGCGCTACGTCCCACTGCACTCTGTGCCGACGTCCGAACAGGAGTGAGATGAAGAACAGCACGGAGATGATTCTTGCCGGCCTGCTTCTCGCCGCGGGATGCACCACGCATTCGCGTCAGCCAGTCACGGCCGTTGAGATGACGAGTGTACCGGTCTTCGCCCTGGACACTCAAGCTGACCCTGTCTCCGAGGGCGTGTATTGGATAGAGATATCGGACGCCCGTCAGTCGTACCGCATTATGTGGGATCAAAGTGCCGTGAGGCTGTCGACCAACCAGGCCTACCGGTTTGAGCTTGAGAGCATACCAGCTTGGGAAAAATACGGTGGTGCCGAACCCTGTCCTGGCGGGACATGGCCTCCGGGCTTCGTGAAGAGAATCCTTGATGGCAACACTGTCGTGTGGGAAGATCCCTACTGGCAAGGGTACTCTGTGGAGTATGGGACGGCGGGGCCGCCCTGAGCTGATGACGGACGGCTCAGCCAGATTTTTCCGGAGTGGAGCTGAACCACAGATCCGTTCATTAGGCAAGAGATGAAGATGAAAACAATGCTTTTCTGGCTGTTCGTCTGCGGCCTCTGCGCCGCATCGGCCTGCGGGGCAGAGACGAAGGAAGATCGGACGTTCGAGATCTATGCAACACGGACTAATGGCGCAGTGCAGATCTTTATGAAGGTTACAAACCAAAGCGATACTCCGTACGAGATGGAGCGACCACACGGTGGTTCTGTCATGCCGAACTACTTCAGATACCACAAGTCGGCAAAAGACGGAAAATACGGACAACCTATCGATGCACTCGCACCAGGAGAAAGAGCTAAGGGGCCAACGATTACCGTCCTAAAGGGAAAGCCCTATCATTTCAAACTCTATGATCTTCCAAACGATCTCCATGTGACAATGAGGGTAAAGTACGTCCTTGATTCGGGAAAAGCAGTCTATACCAATGAATTGGAAATCTAACCCTAAGAAACGGCTTCACCACCGCCGCGACGGCGGCGTTGAGCCAGGACGCAAAAAAGAGAATGACTGAGAACCGCAAGCTAATCGGCAGAGCCGTCATTCGCTGTTACCTGACAACTCAGATTACAGGGTTGATCTTGGCTATTCTGTTCCTCTTATCACGATGGCCTCCGGTAACACGTACAGATCCGTCGCTATTCTCCCATATTTGCCATCAGATTCTTCTGCCCTACATTGCCGGGTTTTGTCTTCTCTTCTTCTTTGGCATCCTAGTCACTGTGATGCCGACCCTCTTGTTCGCTGTCGTGCTTGTTCTCGTCAGCAAGGCGGTATGCGACAGACATGTAGCCTGGCTTAGTTACCCGTGTTCAATCGCCGTGACTTCATGTATCTTCTTCGCAACGTTTCCGCTAATCTCCATCATTCTTGTGCCGTCACGATGGGGGCATTCTTTTCCCAGCGGAGAAGATTGGATCTTCCTGGGCCTTGCCATGCCTGCGGCTCTTGCCGGAACCGCCAGCCTGAACCGATTCTGGACTACGACAACAATGGACCGAGCACAACCAGTCTCTGCTTGTGACTCCTCTCCCCGTGCAGACACGGGTCGAGTACCGCAAGAGGAATGACGTTGAACGAGGAACATGATGAAGGACTTGAGATTGATAGTCGTGTTTTCAATGGTCGCTCTGTTTGGGTGCCAGACGCCGAGTCAGCAGGGATCGATTGTGGGTACTTGGGAATTCATGGAAGTCGCAAAGGTATATGATATTGCGGTCATCAAGAAGTGCTTCGTCACATTCGCTTCTGACGGTACGGTTTCTAGCTATCTTGTGAATAGCAAAGGTGAGAACATACCAGAACCGAAATATCGGTATCATTGTGACGGTAACCTTATGTGGTTGGGCGACGACACAAATGATACGAGGCGTATCTCCATGAATGGGGATGAGATGACAATGACTATTGAACGATCTATAAACCCCGAAACCGTTGGAATGACGCTCAGGCATAGGCGCACAAAGTAGCAGAGGGCGTTCAATACCTGTTTCCTCGTTGCCGTCGCTCTGCTCCGCAACGAGAGGCTGACAGTCCCGCTACCCCAACAACACCCTCTCCCGCCTGCGCCTTCCGGCATAGTCGCGCCTTTCACCACCAAGCACCCGCAGCATCCGCCCGCACGACTCTGTCTCCCACCGCCGGTGGTTCGCCAGCGCCAGGGCCATAACGCAGTCATCGTGATAGCCGGATGGGGCGCTGTACGTGAGACCACCTGACGGACTGATCTGGTACTCATACCGACGCATTTCCGCGGTCAACACTTCCCATGCCGAAGGCCATGACACACGACGCTGCTCAATCGCCACGATCAACCGTTGCACCAACTCAGTCTTGGAGTTTGCTGTGAACTTGAATGCCTCGATATCCCCATACACCCGCTTCAAATCATCGAAGATCGGAT